>CAZPCC010000111.1:0-4028 GCA_964584905.1 uncultured Gemmatimonadaceae bacterium
GCCGCCGCAGCGCCGGAGACACACGGAATAGAGGTGCGAATCGTGCGCCCCGGCGCGCTCATACCGGCTGGCGACGCGTACGAGCCGCCCGGCAAGCTGGGACGGGCGTTGGGTGGGGTGTTCGTGGCCATGGGCAGCCCATCGTCGACCATTCCCATCTGTGACGTGGAATGGGCGGGTGAGATGATCGCGTGGATAGCGACCCATTTCACGGAAGCACCGGTGGTGAGCCATGCGATCAATCCCACCCCCGCGACCAGGCGGGAGCTGGTGGGCCGCTGCCGCGCCGTCCGGCCGGGTCTGAGAGTCGTTTGGTACCCGACTCCGCTGCTCGCGCTCACCTCCTGGACGCTGACGCTCGCGCAGCGCATTGCACGACCTGGCCGGACTCCGGTGGATCTCCGATCCGCGTTCACCGCACCACGGTGCGACACGACGGCGTCGCGTGCGATCAGCGACGAGATGCGGAGTGAAGAGGCGCCTGTTGCACTCCGATAGCAGCGCCACCGTGCAGTCCGCGATGGATGCGGATCGAGTCACCCACTTTTTTTCCGTAGACGTGGAGGAGCATTTCCACGTGAGTGGCTTCGAGCGATGGGTGCCGCGCGACCAGTGGGAGACGCACTCGTCGCGGGTGGCGATCGGTATCGAGCGGGTGCTCGAGATGCTTGGCCGGCACGGTGTGCGGGGCACGTTTTTCACGCTGGGGCTGGTGGCGGAACAGAATCGGCATCTCGTCAGGCAGATCGCCGCGCAGGGACACGAGGTGGCATCACACGGCCACTGGCATCGCCGCATCCCCACTCTCACGCGCGAAGAAATGCGTGCCGACGTCCGGCGCGCCAAGGGTACTCTCGAGGACTGCATAGGTGCCGCGGTAACCGGCTTTCGCGCACCAAGCTTTTCCATCACTCCCGGGCACGAGTGGGCACTGGAGGTGCTGATCGAGGAGGGACACCAGTACGACTCGAGTCTGTTCCCCATCCGCCGTTCCGGTTACGGCTACCCGTCGGCCCTCACGGTCCCGCACGTGATCCGCACGCCGTCGGGTCCCATTACGGAACTGCCACTCGCCACGACTTCGCTGGCGGGACTGCGGCTCCCGGCCGCCGGCGGCGGCTATCTGCGGCAACTGCCGCTCGGCCTGATGCAGCGTGCGCTGCGACAGCACGGCGAGAGCGGAATCCCGGCAATGTGCTACATCCATCCCTGGGAACTCGATCCCGAGCAGCCACGACTGGCCGTGTCGTGGCTGGCGCAAATGCGCCATTATCGAAATCTGGAGCGGGTAGCGCCCCGTCTCGAGCGGTTGCTGGAGGAGTTTCGTTTCGGGTCGGTGAACGATTGGTTAGGCGACCGGGCATCCATCGGTCCGGCCGTTACCCTGGGCGCCAGCCCGGTGATGGTGACAGCGTGACGCTCACGCTGGAGACCAATACGACGCCGGCGGACGAATGGGATGCTTTCGTAAAGCAGGCGGAGGGCGGTACCGCCTGTCACATGGCGGGATGGCGAGATGTACTGGGCACGGTGTTCGGTCACGACTGCCGGTACCTTGCGGCGCGAGACGCCCGGGGGTCTCTCGCTGGCATTCTTCCGCTGGTACGCGTGCGTAGTCTGCTGTTCGGCCACTATCTCGTTTCAATGCCGTACCTGAATTACGGTGGCCCGTTGGGAAGCGAAGCTGCGGTGCGCCTGCTCGCAGCGAACGCTACCGAGATGGCCACGGCGAGCCGCGTCAAGCGGCTCGAGCTGCGCAGCCGCATTGAGCTTCCGCTGGACATCCCCGTGTCGCACCGCAAGATCACCGTGTTGCTCGACCTGCAGCCCGGCGATCCCGATGCGGTGTTCAAGGGCTTCGACGCGAAGTTGCGCAGCCAGGTGCGCCGCCCGCGCAAGGAAGGCGTGGAAGTGCGATTCGGCCGGGACCAGGTGGAGCCGTTCTACCGGGTGTTCGCGCGCCACATGCGCGACCTCGGCACTCCGGTGATGCCGCGCGCCTACTTCGAGGCGATCGCCGACAGGCTGGGGGATGCGGCGTGGTTCGCGGTCGCGTGGTTAGGCAGCGAGCCGGTTGCGTGCGGAGCGGGCTTCCGCTGGGGCGACGAGGTCGAGATCACCTGGGCCTCGTCGCTTCGTGCGCACAGCCGCATTTCACCGAACATGGGGCTGTACTGGGCGTTCATCGAACGTGCATGCCTCGAAGGGATGCGAGTATTCAACTTTGGCCGGTGCACGCCCGGGAGCACCACTCACCGGTTCAAGAGCCAGTGGGGTGCCCGCGACGAGAAGCTGTGGTGGTACGGTGTTTCACGCGATGCGGCGGCCGGTACGCCGTCGCCGACTGACGGCGCATACGCGTGGGGCCCGCGCCTCTGGCGGCGACTGCCGGAGCGCGTCGCCACCGCGCTCGGTCCGCGGATCGTGCGCGGAATCCCGTGATCGGACGGCATCAACTTCCCGTTTCCTCTCCGCTGACCGCAGATGGCCTCTTGCGCGGCGCCTTCGCGGCTCTGCGCGGCGGAGATCAGGAACATTCACGACTGACGAGCGCGCTTGCCGAGCGGTTCGGCGCATCATCCGCCATTCTCACGGATAGCGGCACCTCTGCGCTCGTGCTGGCCTTGCGCCTGGCGGTGGGAAGCGGAGGCACGGTGGCCTATCCGGCGTATGGTTGCGTGGATCTCGCCGCGGCCGCGCGGTTCGCCGGCGTTCGCGTGCGGCTCTACGATCTGGATCCGCTCACGCTGAATCCGGATCTGGCGTCGGTGGAGGCCGCGCTGAGTCGGGGCGTGGATGCGGTGGTGGTTACACACCTCTTCGGCTTCCCAGTGGACGTGCCGGAGGTGTCGAGGCTGGCCGCTCGCCACGGCGCGAGCATGATCGAGGATGCGGCTCAGGGGGCGGCTGGCCGGCTGGGCGCGATCACGTTAGGTGGGTTCGGGCCACTGACGGTGCTCAGCTTCGGCCGTGGAAAGGGAATGACCGGCGGGGGCGGGGGCGCTCTGCTGGCCATCGGCGCTGCCGCGGCTCACCAGCTGGAGAGTCTGCGCGGCACGGAAGCACATCCGCGTGGGGCTCGCGAGCTGGCGGCGGCCGCGGCACAGTGGCTTCTCGGGCGTCCGTCGGTATACGGGATTCCGATGGCGATTCCGTCGCTCCGGCTGGGCGAAATGGTGTATCATCCGGCTCACGAACCGAGGCCGCTCGCCGCGGCTGCGGCGGCGATGGTGCAGGGTGCGCTCGAGCAGGCCGAACCGGCTGCCGCGCGTCGCCGCGAGCGAGCCGCGTTCCTCTCCGCGGACGCTGCATCGGACGTACGGGTCATAACGAGTATCGCCGGTGGTGTCAGCGGCATGTTGCGCCTTCCGGCACTGATTTCCGGAGACCGCCCGCCGGCCTCCGGGCTCGGCGTGACCGCCGCGTATCCTCGCACGCTCGCCGAGCAGCCGGAATTACGCGCGATGTTACACGAGGGCGAAACGGAACATCCTGGAGCGCTTCACCTGCGTAGGCTGCTTCGAACCATTCCAGTGCATGATTTTGTTACAGCGCGCGACCTGTTTTCGATCAAATCTTGGCTCGACGGGTGTAATTCGAATCACTGACCACCGACGGTCGCAAAGTCATGCTGCGTCCCGACATGGGCGAGGGGTAATGCGAAGAAAAATTATAGGTTGCTCATGCCACCTCTCCGCCGTCCTCCTTTCGACAGCAGGTCACGCGCAGACTCCACTGGTCGAGGAATGCGCGCGGCCGGCTGCGGAATGGATCTGGTGTGACGACTTCGAGCAGGACCGCAGTGCGTCGTACTTCGAGGTGCACAGCGCTGGTGGAAGCTTCACTCGCGAGCTGGAAGCGGGGGTGTCGCAGTCGGCCGGTATGCAGGCGCGATTCGCGGCGGGGCAGGTGAACGCCGGTGCGTTGCACCTGGCTTTTGGCAGAACGCCGGCGCCTTATTTTCGGCCGGTCGATGACGGAAGTCGCGACTACCGCGAGATCTACTGGCGCGTGTGGGTGCGCACCGA
>CAZPCC010000112.1:0-1848 GCA_964584905.1 uncultured Gemmatimonadaceae bacterium
ACGCGTAACCGGTCGCCACGCTCCGGCCACCGGAATCCGCCGCGACGGCCCAGCGCGGCGAGGACGACGAGCGCCGCGAGCGGAAAGCGCAGCGCGTTGAAGGCGAGCGGGCTCAGCTCGGAGAGTGCGGCTTTGGCGATCGGGAAGTTGACGCCCCAGATCAGTACCATGAGCAGGAGTGCGACGTGTGCGCTCGCCACGGGTGGCGCGACGGGAGCGGCAGGGGATGGCGCTTCTCGCGTAGTCATGGCGGCGGAAGATCCCCGGTAGTGCAGGGCGCCGCAAGGCAGACGGACCAGGAACCCGTTCTGCAGAATGGCCCATCCAGCCAGCGCGGCGCTCCATTGGCCGATTGGCCGCGACACCTCGGCGCCGGCCGGCAGCGCGCCGATATCGAGCGTTCCGGTGCACTCCGCGGGCACGGCTCGATGGGGCGTCTCCATGGCGCCCGCGGCCACTCTGCAGAACGGGTTCCTGGTCCGCGCTGGTGCCGCTTGCGGCGGCATCGCAGGCACGCGTACCTTCGCCCGCGGTCCGCCCGACATCTCGAGCAATGGAGGACGGGGATGGTGGCCGGTGTGGTTCTGATCCGCGCGCAGCGGGAACATGTCTCGACAGCAGCCCGTGCCGTTGCAGATATCGACGGCATCGCCGAGGTCTATTCGGTATCCGGCGACTGGGATCTCGTGGCGATCATACGCGTCCCGGAATGGGAGCGGATCGCCGATGTGGTGACCGAGAAGCTGGCGAAGGTGGAAGGACTCGAGCGCACGACCACCCTGGTCGCGTTCCGGGTCTTCTCGAAGAAGGATCTGGCCGGCGCGTACGACATATTCGAGTGAGCCGGCTCACAGTCCAACAGGAGAAAGCTTCATGACGCCCACGCGTCTGTTCGAGGGCAAGCGCGTCCTCGTGTTCGGGGTTGCCAACGAGCGGAGTATCGCATGGGGGATCGCGCAGGCGATGCACGAGCACGGTGCGAGCTTCATCTTCACGTACGCAGGCGACGCGCTCGAGAAGCGCGTCCGCCCGCTCGCAGAGACGGTCGATGCAGAGCTCATCCGATGCGATGTGACGAATGACGCCGAGGTAGAGGCCTGCTTCGAGCAGGTCGCCCGGCAATGGGATGGCATCGACGTGCTCATCCACGCGATCGGTTTCGCGAATCGTGAGGACCTGGAAGGCCGCTTCATCGAAACGTCGCGTGCCGGGTTCCTGCTCGCACACGAGGTCAGCGTGTACTCGCTCGTGCTCCTCGCCCGCCACGCCGCTCCTCTGCTGCGCGCACGGGGCGGCAATATCGTGACGATGTCGTACTACGGCAGCGAGAAGGTGGTACAGAACTACAACGTAATGGGCGTCGCCAAGGCAGCGCTCGAGTCGAGTGTCCGCTACCTCGCCGCCGATCTCGGGCCCGATGGTGTTCGCGTCAATGCCATCAGCGCGGGCCCGATCAAGACGCTGGCGGCCTCGGGCATCCGCGGCTTCAAGACCATTCTGAGCGCGGTCGAGGAAAAGACGCCGCTGCGTCGCAATGTCACGCAGGCCGATGTCGGCAACGCAGCGCTGTTCCTGTGCAGCGACCTGGCCGCAGCCGTGACCGGCGAAGTGCTGTATGTCGACGCCGGCTACAACATCATGGGCCTCTGATCGGCATCATGGTTGTTCGCGACCCCGCTCATATGCATCATTCACGTGAACCTGACGCTGGGGAGATGCAATGAGAGTCTTCAAGGTATCGGACGGCACGAGCTGGGTCGCGCGACTGCACGACACGGCCGATGATGATGGTTCGGTGTCGTCGCGCACCGGGTGGGAGGCCATTCTGTTCGAGAGCGGACCGGACGC
>CAZPCC010000113.1:0-2149 GCA_964584905.1 uncultured Gemmatimonadaceae bacterium
GATCGCCGGTGTCACCAACGGCTGGACCCAGCCGATCATCAACCGCATCGACATGCTGAACACGGGCGTCCGCACGCAGCTCGGCATCAAGATCTACGGTCCTGATCTCGCGACGCTCGAGCATCTCGGGCTGCAGGTGGAGTCGATCCTGAAGAAGATCGACGGCGCGGCGGATCTGTACACCGAGCGCATCTCCGGCGGGCAGTACATCGACATCGACGTAGACCGCGACGCCATCGCCCGCTACGGCATTCCCGTTGGGGTGGTCCTCGACGCGATCGAGACCGCCATCGGCGGCATGAACGTGACCACGACCGTCGAGGGCCGGGCGCGGTATCCGGTCCAGGTGCGCTATCTGCCCGACTACCGCGACGACGTGGCATCGCTCGAGAACATGCTCATCACCGTGCCGCAGATGAACGGCGGTACGTCCGTACCTACGTCATCGGGCTCGGCGCCGGCATCTGCCGGCGGCGGGATGTCGATGGGCGGCGGCGGGGTGCGCAGCACTGCTCGCACGTCCGCCGCCGGCGCGTCCGGGCTCCAACTCCCCCTCGGACAGCTCGCCAAGATCACCGCCAGGGCGGGACCGGCGATGATCAACTCGGAGAACGGGCAGATCCGCGCGCTGGTGCAGCTCAATGTGCGCGGCCGCGACATGGGCTCGTTCGTCAACGAAGCCCGAGACGCGCTCGACACCCAACTAACGCTCCCCGCGGGCTACTCGCTGCAGTTCTCCGGTCAATACGAGAACCAGATCCACGCGCGCAAGCGGCTGCAGGTCGTCGTGCCGCTCGTGCTGATCATCATCTTCGTGATTCTCTATTTCATCTTCCACAGCATCACCGAGGCCGGGCTGGTGATGCTGTCCGTGCCGTTCGCGCTCATCGGCGGCGTGTACCTAATGTGGATCTATCAATTCAACTGGTCGGTCGCGGTCTGGGTCGGTTTCATCGCGCTGTACGGCATCGCCGTGGAGACGGGCGTGGTGATGGTCCTGTATCTCCACGAGGCGCTCGACCGGAAGCTCGAGCGCGGCGACGTGACGGCGAAGGATCTCTTCGACGCCACGGTCGAGGGCGCTCTGTTACGCGTGCGACCGAAGATCATGACCGTCGCCACGACCGTCATCGGCCTCATGCCACTCCTGTGGGCGACCGGTACGGGGGCGGATGTCATGAAGCCCATCGCCGTCCCGCTCATCGGTGGGATGGTGACGTCGACGATTCACGTTCTCCTAGTAACGCCGATCATTTTTCTGATCGTGAAGCAACGCGACCTCGACAAGGGTCGACTCCAAATCTCAGGACTGAAAGCATGAAAAGACTCATTGCAGCAGTACTCGCACTCACGTTTCCCATCTTCGCCAGCCCCGCTCTCTTCACGAGCTACGAGACCATTCGCCAGAGCCTGCTGAAGAACGATCTTGCGACAACGCAGAAGAACGCGGCCGCGCTCGCCGCGAATGCGAAGAAGGCGAAAAACGCCACCATCGTCGAGTTCGCGCAGTCCGTCGAGAAGTCGCGCGACCTGGCCGGTGCCCGCCGCGCGTTCGGCCCGCTGTCCGACGAGATGATCAAAGTCCGCAACGGTGCCAAAGGAGCACGCCCGGCCGTCTACTACTGCTCGATGGTGAAGAAGTCGTGGCTCCAGGCGAAGGGGCAGGTCGGCAACCCGTACGACTCGTCGATGGCCATGTGCGGTGAGCTGAAGAGCGAGTAAACACGCCAGGTACTGGGTGCTGGGCGCTGAAGGGTGCTGAGTGCTGAGTGCTGGGTGCTGAAGGGTGCGGCGAGGTGCCCGCGTAGCGAGCGACGGAGAGTGGCCCCCGGTTCAGCCGTTCGGCTTCAGCCGGGGGTGGGGGCGCGGTGTCCTTGGTCAGCCCGCGTAGCGGGCATCGCCCGCTATACGCGGGCTGGAAATGCGCAAGTCCCCCGGCCTCAGGGTCTGTTGCCCAACGCCCGCGTAGCGGGCAAGAGGAAATAGCCCCCGGCTTTCAGCCGGGGGACTGGAGTTTGGACGTTTCGGGTATGTATTTGGAAATGATCTTTTGACAGACGTACTCGACGTGCGTACTATTCTCGATCACGCGAAGGAGGTTCCTTGTGGACGAGAAAGAGAAGCGCGAGGTCCACGTGGCAGTCCTGGG
>CAZPCC010000114.1:0-5524 GCA_964584905.1 uncultured Gemmatimonadaceae bacterium
AGCGCCGACACGACGTACGTGCCGGGTAACAGCGCCGAGACATTCGCAGTGCCCTGCAGATCGGAGATGGCGGAGACCGCCGCTCCTCCGCCGAGTCGCTGCACGGTGACGGAGGCGCCTGGGAGGCCGGTCGTCCACCCCAGTTGTCGTGCGAGGGCGGAGTCCCGCGGATCGGCCTGGATCGACAGCGCAAGAGTGGCCCGCTGCACCCCGCCACCGGTGGTGTCCGACGGCACCCCGGTGGGGGTGCGGGTCTCACTCCCGGAGCAGGCGATCACCAGGATGGCAAAAAACGCCGCGCGCTGCATTCGACGGTACTCCGGCCGCTAGATCACACAGCTGCTTCATAGCATACTCGTGTCAATGTGCCTCCGCGGCACGGCTGTCAAGGCAGAGCCACACCATTGTTTGAGTTCATGGCGGTATTAATGATCGATTCAACCAACGAATCCTGCGCTACTATGCCAATGTGTGACAGCACGATCCGCCCCTCGCCGTCGAGTACCAACGTCAAGGGCACCGAGCGAGTGCGATAGAGCGCCATGAGCTTCCGCTGCGGGAACTGCACGATTGGAAAATCCAGATCGTGCTCCTGGGCATACGATCGGGTCAACTGCGCCGAGTCCAGGGAGATGCCGTACACTGCGCCGGCACCTAAGGCAGTATCCAGCGTTGCTGCAATCGCTCTCCAGGAGGGCAGCGAAGCCTTGCAGTACGGACACGTGGTATTGAAGACGAAGAGCGTCTGCGTCCCGCCGTCTTGGCGGTCGCCGATGGTGACCGCCGTGCCATCGAGAGTCTGCGCCGCAAAGCCTGGCACGAATCCACCGACGTGCGGATAGGCGGCCCGCTCGTACAACTCGGCGTACCCCTCGCGGTGCACCCGGCTCTGCCTCACGAGCGTCACGATGACGGCCAGGGAGGCGAGTAATCCCGCCACCAGGATCGCATGCCATCTGTCCATGGACGCTAAGGGACCACGCCAGGCGTTGGACCGGCGGGGATGAAATCTGTGGCGCTCGACCGAGTCCGCAGCAGCAGCCGGCGCATGTCCGGAAGAATCGCGAGGCGCACCCGCTGCAGGGAACGCGAGTCCTCGGCGAGCAGCGCCTTGTTTTCCTGCCGGTCCAATGAGGGATGAACCGCGGGGAAGTCGCACGGTGGAAACGACGAGACGAATCCCCCGGTGAAGCTGAACGACACGACATCCCGAATAGCAACCTTGGGCAACCGAACGTACTCCCGGCCTGTGTCCTTGACCTGGCGCGGGAGGCCGGACAGCGGCACCGCATCCGCCACGACGATCACGGGATGGGTGTCGTACATCATGAGACCGTGTCCCGGAATGTCCCCTCCATCGCTCGGCCCAATGCTGATCATGTCCGGGACGGCGGGATTGTCGACGTCTGACGGGCCACGAAACTCGTAATGGGCCGCGGAGAGGTCGTACGTTCCAACCGCCACCAGCGTATGATCGATTGCATCGGTCGCGAGGACGATCGAGGCACCTGGGGCCAGCACCGGCGCTGCCGGCGGAAACGCGTAGATGTATGTCGCCCAGATGCCGAGCGAATCGTTATAGAATGGTGCGAGATCGTTGCAGTCGACGTACGGGGGATTATGAACGGCACCCCCGGGTACACCTTTCGCGATGAGCAATCCGCTGAGTGCGACTGCCGAGTCGCCGTTGTTATGGAGTTCGAGAAAGTGGCCGAAGCCATAGAAGGAGTTGCTCGGTTGCTTCGGAAAGTCCTTCCAGATCTCGCTGAAGACACTCGAGCCTCTTGCTCCCGCGCGTGCCGGCACCACTACGCTCGTCGACGGGGCCGCGACCGTTATCGCTGCACCACCACCAAACGCATCCAGCTGGTTCAGGGCGCTATTCAGCGTCGCACGCTCGGCCGGCGTGAGCGTCCGAAGCACGGAGACGCTGTACGACCCGGGTAGCAGGCCAGAGAAGGAGGCGACACCGTTGGCGTCGCTCGTTGCGTCGTGACGCACCGTCGAGTTGGCCCGGATCAAGGAGACCAGAGCACTTGGCACGGATCCGCTCCACCCGAGCAGGCGCGCAGCGGCGGTATCTTCCACGGCTATATCGACCGTTAGGCTTAGAACAGCGCGCTGTACGGAACCGCCACCGCCGGTCGTGTCGACGGGTGGGCCAGTGGGCTCGCGCAACTCGCTGCCTGAACAGGCCGCCACGAGCATCCCGATGGCACCGATGCGGCGCGGCATCCTCCGGATCCACGCCAGGCGAGTACGATCCGCCGGGTTACGTGTGAATGGCCCGGTTCGGCGAAGCTCGACTCCACGCATCAGAGGATGCAGGTACAACAATCGTTCGTATCGCAGTCCCCGAACGACTCTCCGGGCGCGTAGTACTGGTTGCACAGCGCCTGGCAGTGCGATTGGCTCGTGCAGGCGCCGAGGAAGGTGGGCGGGTGATAGAGGCACGTCTCCCCAGGCATGGCGCGGTTCGTCTTTGCCTCGGCAATACCAAATCCGAGGATGACGGCTGCCAAACACCCCAGAAGGAACCAGCCCAGCCGCACCGAGCGCCGCGTGAGGTTCATCATGAGCACACCTCCGTTCAGAGTCTCGACAGGCGACAGCCAGACCTAGCCACAGGTCGGTTCGCCCGGTGCCAGTTCACAGTCACCAGCCCGGCCTCAGCCACTCTGCCTCGCGCTACCTCGACTGTCAAGTGTTGCAATGGGACGACGGTCGGCACCCGGTGCTTCATCGTCTGCTGGCGCGCTAGAAGGAGGTCGTCGCGAGCGCACGGCCGCTCGCCGCGCTCGCGCTCGAGGGCCCCCACGTTGGAAAGCCGGCTCACGCGGAGCCGCGGAGAACGCAGAGTCCCAGCCATGAACAGTCCCCCACAAATGCTTACCATTGCCTAGCGGAACTTTCAGGCTTGCGAGTCGACTGGGCCAGGTCGTGTTTCTGCGGTCTCGGCTTCTCGGCGTCCCGGTTTCTCTGCGTCTCTGCGTCTCCGTGACACCGCGTTTCGGGATCTCGTCTATGCGTCCGCCTGCACATGATATCCCTGCAGCATGTTGATGTAGTTCGCGCGCTCGAACGCCGTCGGGTCCCGCACCTCCCGCTGGCTCAGCTTCCCGCGAACCTGCGCGACCGACTCGACGCCGCGAGCCGCCAGCAGCCCCCGAAGCCCGTCGACGAGTGTGCGCATGTGCTTCACCCCATGGCGCAGCAATGCGGACGTCGTCATGACCGTGTCGGCGCCAGCCAGCAAGTACTTGAACACGTCGTCGGCCGAGTGCACGCCCGTGCTCGCGGCGAGCGATACCGGCACGCGCCCGTGGAGGATCGCGATCCAGAGCAGCGGCAGCCGCATCTCGGCCGGCGTGCTGAGCTCCACCTCCATCGACAGGCGCAGCGTCGCAATGTCGATGTCGGGCTGGTAGAAGCGGTTGAACAGCACCAGCGCCCCTGCGCCCGCGGTGGCGAGCTGGCGCGCCATGTCGCCCATCGCGCTGACGTAGGGGCTGAGCTTGACCGCCACCGGCACCGTCGTCGCCGTTTTCACGACGCGCAGCACATCCACATAACGCCGCTCGACATCGTCGCCCGTCATCGCCATGTCGGCTGGGATGAAGTAGACATTGAGCTCGATCGCGTCCGCCCCCGCCTGCTCGATTGCCCGCGCGTAGTCGGCCCACCCCGCCGGTGTCGTGCAGTTGAGGCTCGCGATCACCGGGATGCCGACCGCCTCCTTCGCCCCCCGCACGATCTCCAGATAGCGGTCGGCGCCGAAGCCGTAGTCGTCGGAGCTCGGGAAGTAGCTCTGCGCCTCCGCGAAGCCGGTCGCCGCGACGCGCGTGCGCGCCTCTACCTCCCGCTGCTCCGCGACGATCTGCTCCTCGAATACCGATGGCAGCACCACCGCGCCGGCGCCGTGGTCCTCGAGCGCCTGCAGGTTGCCGATGTCGCCGTTGAGCGGCGACGCCGAGGCGATGAGCGGGTTGCGCAGCGCGAGACCCATGTAGGTGGTGGTGAGATCCATGCTCGCCGCCTAGTTCGTTAGGGCCGCCGCGCCCACCGGCGCGGTCTCGGGATGGAACCGCTCCCCTCCCCGGCTCGCCAGCTCCTCGTACTGCCGGTACTTCTCCGTCACCGCCTGCTGCGCAGCAGCGAGCAGCTCCTTCGCGGCCGCCGGATCGGTGTTGGCCAGCGAGCGGTAGCGCAGTTCGTTGTAGGCGTACTTCTCGAGCGACACGGTCGGCCGCGGCGAGTCGAGCCGGAACGGGCGCTCGCCCACGGTGCGCATGACGGGATTGAAGCGGAAGAGAGGCCAGTAGCCGCTCGCCGCCGCCAGGTCCTGCTGCTGCATCCCGAAGCGCAGGTCGAACCCGTGCGCGATGCACGTGCTGTACGCGAGGATCAGCGACGGCCCCTGATAGGCCTCGGCTTCGCGGAAGGCCAGCAGCGTCTGCTGCGGGTTGGCGCCCATCGCCACCTGCGCGACGTACACGTTGCCGTAGGCGATTGCCTGCAGCGCGAGGTCCTTCCGCGCCGTCCGCTTGCCGGCGGCGGCGAACTTGGCGACGGCACCTAACGGCGTGGCCTTCGACGCCTGGCCGCCGGTGTTGGAGTAGACCTCGGTGTCGAGCACCAGCACGTTGACGTCGCGGCCGGTGGACAGCACGTGGTCGAGCCCCCCGTAGCCGATGTCGTAGGCCCACCCGTCCCCACCGACGATCCAGATGCTGCGCCGCACGAGATGGTCGGCCACCGACAGCAGGTCGTGCGCGGCCTCGTCGTCCATCGCCGCCAACTTCTGCTTCAACAGGTCCACCCGGGCGCGCTGGGCACTGAGCTCCGACTCGCGCTCCTGCCGCGCGTCGAGGATGGCGTGGGCCAGCTCGTCGCCCACGTCAGGCGCTAGGCGCCGGAGCAGGTTCGTCGCCAGATCGAGGTGCTTGTCGGCCGCCAGGCGGAAGCCCAGGCCGAACTCCGCGTTGTCCTCGAACAGCGAGTTCGACCACGCCGGGCCGCGCCCTTCTCCGTTGACGGTCCACGGCGTCACCGGCAGGTTGCCGCCGTAGATCGACGAGCAGCCGGTGGCGTTCGCGATCTGCAGCCGGTCACCGAACAGCTGCGACAGCACCTTGAGGTACGGCGTCTCGCCGCAACCGGCGCAGGCACCGGAGAACTCGAACAGCGGCTCCAGGAACTGCACGCCGCGAACGGTCGCGAAGTCCACCCGCGAGCGATCGTTCATCGGGAGCGCCTCGAAGAACGTGATGCTCTCTCGTGAGGCATCGAGAATCGGTGCCTTCTGGCCGAGGTTGATGGCCTTCACGCCGGGATCGCGCGGGCTGTGCACCGGGCAGACCTCGACGCAGATGCCGCATCCTGTGCAGTCCTCCACGTACACCTCGAGCGAGAATCCCACGCCGGGGTAGCCGCGCGCGTTGACCGGCGCCGACTTGTACCCCGCAGGGGCGCCGCCGAGCGCGTCGGCGTCGTAGTACTTCGCCCGAATCACGCTGTGCGGGCA
>CAZPCC010000115.1:0-9286 GCA_964584905.1 uncultured Gemmatimonadaceae bacterium
TGACATCGGCGCCACGGTCTTCTGGTCGGCGGACCTGCGCGTATTTCCAGCCTCCATGCACTGGACGCACAGACAATATTGGCAGGGATCGGGCGGTCCGGAATGGTCGGTCGGGGCGCAGCCGACGCGCGTCGCGCGGATTCCCTGGTGCTCGTCGAGCAGCCCCTTGATCCGGTTCCCCACGCGCGTCATCGTGAACAGCCTTCCCGGAGGCGTCCACCATCACCGCACGCGAGAGGTGCACGAGGAGGCACAAATGCGGAGTTCCCGAGTCACACTACTGGCACTGGCGGCCGGCGTCCTGGTATCTCTTGGCGGCCTGACGCTTACCGCGCCCGGCGGTCGAGGACAGGACGCACCCGCGGGCTTCCGGGACGAGTTCCTGCACCAGTTCGACATCTCGATGAACAAAGTCATCGCGCTTGCCGAGGCCATTCCGGCCGACCGCTACGCGAAAAGCGCCGTCGGTGGAGCGATGCCGCTGGCACAGATTCATGCGCACATTGCGCGCTTCAACTACCATTACCCCGCGACGGCGATGGGTATCGCACCCGCGGCGGGGATCGACCCCGACACGCTCGAGCGCGTCGTCGACAAGGCGCAGGTCGTCGCACTCCTGCGCCTCTCCACCGAGCACGTACGGCAGGCCGTCCGCCGGATGCCGGACGAGCAACTCGCTCAGCCGACCACACTCTACGGACGCCAGGTGCCGCAGTGGTCGGTGCTCCTTCAACTGCTCGCCCACATGAACGACCACATGGGACAGTCGATCGCTTACGCGCGCGCGGCCGGGGTCGCGCCGCCGTGGTCGCGCTGACGATGCGGATCGTATTCAACGTCTTAGGCGGCTTGCTGCTGCTCGCGGGAGGAGTCTGGTTCCTGCAAGGGATCAACATCCTTCCTGGAAGCTTCATGACTGGCCAGACCAAGTGGGCCGTTTACGGCGGCCTTCTCATGGTGGCCGGCATCGGCCTGCTGTTCCTGGCAAATCGTCGTCGTCGAGACACTGCCTAACGCTGCGTTGTAGCTGACGGCGTAAGGCTTTCAGGTTCCACTGAGCGAGCACCCCAATCGGCGGGGATATGAAAGCCATCGTCCACGACCGGTGCGGCTTGCCTGACGTCCTCGAACTGCGCGACATTCCCGAGCCCGCGTTAGGCGGTCGAAACCGGTTCGGGCGGGCCGAGAACGGAGTTCAGGCGTTCCGAGCGCCGAGTTCAGGCAGCCCGCACGAACGCGCTCAGGTCCCGTACGACTTCGTCAATGTGTCGCTCGAGCTTCGACAGCTCGCCAGCGGCGGCACCGAGCGCTCCGTCGCGCCCCATGTGCTCGAGCAGGCGCGCCGAAGCATACGCCGGTCCCTCGCCAAAGTTGCCGACGGAACCCCTGAGCGCGTGCGCCGAGCGCGACAGCGACGCGGCGTCGCCCGCGGTAACGCTCTCGCGGATGGCGGCCAGCATCTTCGGCGAATTGGCGCAGAACATCGCCACCAGCCTGCCGAGCAATTCGCGGTCGTCTCCGACGCGATCCAGTGTGTCGCCGGGATCGAATGATGTCGGCTGAGACATCTGTGGGATGGATGGGAGAAAGGCGGGCGCATCGAGGCTCGGGGCAGCGGAGCGTTCGACCGGCGTGGTGCCCACGGCAAGGTCCAGCGTCTCGAACAGCTCCTGGGGACGCACAGGCTTGCTGAGATAGTGGTCCATCCCCGCAGCCAGGCAGCGCTCGCGGTCGCCGCGCATGGCGTGCGCGGTCAGGGCGATGATCGGCAGATGCGCTCCGGTCTCACCTTCCACCTTGCGAATGGCCGCCGTCGCCTCGAAGCCGTCCATCTCCGGCATCTGTACGTCCATCAGCACGGCGTCGAACTGGTGCGCCTGGAACGCCTCAAATGCCTCGCGGCCATTCTCAGCGACCACCACGTGATGCCCGCGTTTCTTCAGCAGGCTGATCATCAGCGTGCGGTTCACGGGATTATCCTCCGCCAGCAGGATGTGCAGCGCGTTGTGGTCTTCCCGCAGGGAATGCCGCGTCACCAGCGCAGGGGCGAACGGCGTGGCCGCGCCCGAGGTGACGGCAAGCGCCGCGTGCATGGCCTCGAACAGGATCGACTGGCGCACCGGCTTGGTGAGGTACGACGCCACGCCCAGCTCCTTGCACCGCGCCGCGTCGCCGCGCTGTCCCACCGACGACAGCATCATGATCGTCGAACCGCCAAGCTCCGGCCGCGCCTGGATTGCCTCGGCCACCTGGAAGCCGTCCATGTCGGGCATCTGGAAGTCCAGAAGCACCAGCGAGTATGGCCGGTTGTGCTGGCGCGCGTCGTTCATCGCCGCCAGGGCCGCGAACCCGCCATCGACCAGCGTCGGTTCCATGTGCCAGTTGGTCAGAATCTCGTTCAGTAGCCGGCGATTCATCGCGTTGTCATCCACCACGAGCACGCGCATGCCCTTCAGGTCGGCGACATGCCGCACGCGCGGTTCGCTGGCCTGCGCGGGGCGCGCCACGAACGGTACCGTGAAATGAAAGGTGCTTCCCTTGCCGGGCTCGCTGTCCATCCAGATGCGTCCCCCCATCAGCTCCACCAGCTGCGAGGCGATCGCCAAGCCAAGGCCGGTGCCGCCGAATTTCCGCGTGGTGGAGTTGTCCGCCTGGGTGAAGGACTCGAAAACGCTGGCGTGCTTGTCTTTCGGTATTCCTATCCCCGTGTCGGAGACGCTGAACTCCAGCTCCACGTTCGGGTATTCGCCGGCCCCGCGCTTCGCCAGGACCACGACTTCGCCGCGCTCAGTGAACTTGATGGCGTTGCTCAGGAGGTTGCTCACCACCTGGCGCACCCGCCCCGGGTCGCCGCGCAGGTGCGATGGGACGTCCGGGGCCATGTAGTACACCACTTCGAGCCCCTTCTGGTGCGCGCGGATGGTCTGCGTTCGAATGGCATCGTCCAGCATCGAGCCAAGGTCGAAATCGATGACGTCCAGCTCGAGTTTGCGCGCTTCGATCTTGGAGTAATCCAGGATGTCGTTGATGACCGTGAGCAGCGAATCCGCCGACGTCCGCACCAGTCCCAGGTACTCGCGCTGCTCCGGGGTGAGGTCGGTGTCGAGCGCCAGCTCCGTCATCCCGATGATGCCGTTCATCGGCGTCCGGATCTCGTGACTCATGTTGGCGAGAAACTCGCTCTTGGCGCGGTTGGCCACCTCCGCCTTCGCCGCGGCCGCTGCGAGATCGGCCGTCCGGGACTTGATCTCCTCTTCCGCGCCATCCATCGCGGTCACGACGGACGCCGTGAGCGACGCCGCCATGGATCGCGAGATCCGCTGCAGCCCGATAATGGAGCCGACGGCGATCAGGATCGCGATGATCCAGCCCGTGGCCTGCAGAGTATTGGCCTGCTGGAACGCCCGCTCCATCGCGGCGGAGGAGCGATTCCGGATTTCCGCGAGCCGTTCCACCATGCCGGCGTACTGCTGCTGCATCAGCCGCACCGCTGGAAGCACGGCGTCGGAGGATCCACTGCTGATGAGGAGCCCGCTCGTAGCGCGCGCAAGGGTATAATATGAAGTGAAGTCACCGTTGAGGCGCGCCAGCTCCTCCCCACCGACGGTGGCGTTGGACTCGATGGACCGCAACTCGCGCGTGAACGCGCGGCTGATCTCGTCCGCAGCGCCGAGTTTCGCCGTATCCGCGGCGGCCACCGCGTCCTGCATCTCGCGCTGCAAACGCGCGAGCGTTTCCTCGAGCGACCGGCTGCTCTGCATTAACGGGTAGTGTCCCTGCTCGATTTGCTCCAGCCGGTGGCCGTTGACGATGCCGAAGCCGACATTCACGAGGATGGTCACCGCGAAGGCGGCGGCGGCGAGGTTCGGCACCCACGTGAGCTTCTTGCGAAAGGGCTGCTGGGCGAACTCGTGCTGCCAGCTCCCCGCCGCGGGCGCGACGGAATCGGTGTTCACGGGAGGGTTTGAGATGGGCTGCGTCATTTCACGACGAGTGTCTTGACGCCGTCAATCAGGCGAACGTCCGCCGAGACGTAGCCCACCGCACCCGGGTTCTTTTGCACGAACTCGAGCACCTCGGTTTCGCTGCTTTTTTCCGGTGGCGGGACGTCCCGGCCGGAGAAGATCTGCTGCTGCCAGAACGCGCGGATTGCACGAACCGGCTTGCGATGCACGGCGTCGGTGAACGCGATGCGAGCGGCCGCATCGGACTTCAGGTCAACCGGTTCCACGTGCTGCCCGTCGGGCCATTTCGCCGTGCGCTTCAGGAACACATTCGACAGCTCGTCGCGGCCGATAGTCGT
The DNA here is from genome assembly GCA_964584905.1 of uncultured Gemmatimonadaceae bacterium. Taxonomy (GTDB): domain Bacteria; phylum Gemmatimonadota; class Gemmatimonadetes; order Gemmatimonadales; family Gemmatimonadaceae; genus JALZIF01. The sequence goes on from CAZPCC010000115.1 coordinate 4,304, forward strand.
GGCGCGATTGTCCGCATGGACGATGACCGAAAAGTGTGCCGCTGACGGCTCTCGTGGCGAGGCCGAAAACACCGCGCCGGTGAAGCCGCCAGTCATCATGACGACGCCGAGCAATACCGCCGCGATACGGCCGGTACGGAGGAAGGGCTGGGGACGGGGCATTGACAGAAACTCGATTGCTGAATGTTCGTTAAAAGCCGATGGAGAAGCTGCTGATGAAGTATGCGCCAGTGCGCGGCGGCTGTGTAATGTCGGTGGTCTGCTCGAACAGGTAGCCCTTAATCGAGTGGGCCTCCAGCTTGAAGACGGCGCCATCGCTGAGGAAGAAGTTCAGCCCCACGGCCTCATCCCGGTTCAGCCGGTAGCGATGCCAGCTTTCGGGTGCCAACTGGAAGGCCGCACGGTTGGCTTCGATCTGGCCGTTGACACTCAGCCACGGAAGCACGCGGAGGCCGAGCTGCGCGTACTGGGAGTTCATCTCGACCCCTTCAGAGCTCACTCGTAAGCGCTCGGCGCGGACGAGGACGCGATCGAACGTGCCGTCCACGCTCGCGATCCATACCTCCGTGTTGGTGCCGTTCGGACGCGGATACACGCCGCCGAAATCCTTCTCTCGCCGGCCGCCGATGCCCATCCGCAGCCCTTCCACCGGCGTTGCCACCCAGAGCTGTCCGCCAAGCACGTTCTTCGCATCGACTACGGCACCCATGTAGCTGAGCGGTTCCGTCGCAAAGTCGTTGCTCCAGGTGCCGAACTCCAGCAGCTTGAAGCTGCCCGTATACGCATCGATCGACGTTTCCCAGGGTTTGCCGCCGCGAAAGCGTTGCGAGAGCGACACGCCGTCGATCGATTCAGCGGTGTAGATACCCTCGGAGTACACTGCGTACGGCGCGCGATAGAAGGGCAACAGCGTTCCAACGTAGCGGACTTCGTTGTAGATGCCGAATGGCAGCGGTGTCTTTCCGACGCGCAGCCTCATGGTCGAGGCGAACCGCCGCTCGTAAAACGCCATGTCCAGCTTGATGTTGTCCTCGAATTGCATCGTCGGGCTGTCGCCGAGTCGACGGTGCGCCATCTGGACCACGAAATGGTCGGACGTCGTCGCTTCATAGCGCGCCATGATCGCCGCACGGCGATAGTCGGCGGTGCCGTCTTCCGTGAGACCCATTGTGGGATAGCGGTCGGATATTCCGAACGCCTGGGTGAGATAGCCATGCACGGACAGCACGGGCTTCGAAGCGTCCTGCGCTGTCACAGCGGCCGGCGCCAGGACGGCGAGGACGACTGCGAGACAATGAGCAATACGTGTGTACATGGGTGTTCCGCTCTCGTTGAGGGTGTTCATGGCAACAGGGTCAGGCAACGCGACGCAGAACGGCGCGCACGCGGGCAAGCAGTCGGGTTTCAATTCGCGCATGCCGGGGCCGCTTCATCGAGCGCCTTGCGTACGGCGTACGCCAACTCGTCATTGGTGAACGGTTTCTGCAGCAGCAGTCCCGCGCGCGCGCTAACGTCCCGGCGGATGATTTCGTCTTCGGTGTAGCCTGACATCAACAACACCTTCGTAGTCGGCCGGCGCTGGCGCATTTCGCGCACGAGGTCCGCGGCGCCCATTTCCGGCATGACGACGTCGGTGAGCAACAGATCGATGTAGTGGTCGTGGAGGTCCGCCACTTCGAGGGCCACGCGTCCATTAGGCGCCTCGAGCACCACGTACCCGTGCTTCTTGAGAATGCGTCCTGCCAGCGCGCGCACGCTCGGCTCGTCTTCAACCAGCAGGACTGTTTCCGAGCCACGCGGCGACAGCCGCTTCGCATGCGTGGCCGCGGAGGCGCACGACGATTCTTCCAGTTCCCGCGGCAACATGATCTCGAAGGTGCTTCCGACGCCGATGATCGACCGCACCAACATGAAGCCGCCCGACTGGGTGACGATTCCGTGCACGGTGGACAGACCCAACCCGGTGCCGCGCCCCGCCTCCTTGGTGGTGTAGAACGGCTCGAAAATGTGAGCCTGCACTTCGGCCGGCATGCCGCACCCGTTGTCCGTCACCGAGATCCTGATGTACTCCCCCATGGGTATCCCCAGTGGAGAGTCCCCAGGCACCTCCACGTTGGACGTCGCCAGTGTAAGGGTGCCTCCCTTCGGCATGGCGTCCCGTGCGTTGACCGACAGGTTGACCAGCACCTGCTCCATCTGCGTCGGGTCCACGAGCACGGAGCCGCGCGCGTTCAGGCGCGTCACCACCGTGATGTCCTCGCCGATCACGCGCCCCAGCATGGTCTGCGTCTGGGCGATGGTCGCGTCGAGGTTCAGGACCACGGGATTGAGGATCTGTTTGCGCGAGAACGCGAGCAGCTGCCGGGTCAACGACTCCGCACGCCGCGCCGATGTGCGGATCTCCAAAACGTCGTCGTAGCGAGGGTCCGACGGGTGAATGGCGTCCAGCAGAAAGTCGCTGTGCCCCAGGATGGCGGTGAGAATGTTGTTGAAGTCATGAGCGATTCCGCCGGCGAGCAATCCGACAGCCTCCATCTTCTGGGATTGGCTCAGCTGCTGTTGCAGCGACCTCTCCGCGGTGATGTCGCGCGCGACCCACAAGACGGAGTCGTCGTTCAGCCGCGTGACCATGGCGGAGAACAACAGGGTCTGACCGGGAAATTGCAGCGAGTACTCGTGCGCCACCGGTTCACATGCTTTACCGGGCGCGGTAGGCGCGAGCGCCGCCTGGATCACGCGGCACACTCCGTCGGCATCCTGTGGCGTAAGCACGTCGCGCACGTTGCGGCCCAGCAACTCCTCACGGGGAGCGTACAGCCACTTCGCCGCGGTGCTCGGGACCTTCAGATACTCGCCGTCACGACTGAGCACGAGCACGATGTCGGTCATCGCCGCGAGCAGCGAGCGTTGCTCCGCTTCGGCTTGATCGAGCTGGGTATGCGCCTGCCGGAGGAACTGCTTCGTGCGCCGGCCGTTCAGTCGGGCAATTCCGACCCAGATGAATCCCGAGATCGCGAGCGCGGCGATTATTGTGCTAAACGCGATGGTGGACAGGAACTCCGGCACCGGAACGACTCCAGCGAATTGTGGTTGACATGCTGGAGTATCGGACGACGCGACGGTTGCCTTAATGTCGGGCGGATAGGAAACTCCATCGCCCGTTGAGATTGGCACTCGACTGCGACCGCCATACTGAGGAGGACAGCCCTTGAGCGATCCGAAGCGCATCGTTCGCTACGAAATCTTTCGCGGAGCCTTCACCAGGTGGGAAACGGTGTTCTCTCAGGCGGCAGAATTCGCCAGCCGCATCGGGCCCGAACGTCTAATCAGTATTTCGCATTCCGAGGATGAAGTCGTCGCGGTATGGTACTGGTCGGATGACGTTGAGCATCACGGCTGAGAATCTTCAGGCGCCCCACGTCCCGCTTGTGGAGATCGATGCCGGAATGCAACATGGACCCCCTCACGCCTCACCGCCGGCGCCCCCTTCATCAAGATCTGCACAATGCTCGCGCCAGAGACGTACCGCGCACTCGTCGAGCGGACACGAGCGACCTCCCCCGCCACGCGGAGCCGCGGGTGACCCCATTGGACCTCTTCGTCATCGAGGACTATCGGCAGGTTTACGAGGCAGTAGCCCTCCCGGTTCTGATCATCGATCATGCGTCATGGCGCATCCTGGCCGTCAATGAGGCCGCCCTGAGCCAGTACGGCTACGAGCGGGAGGAGTTCGTTGGACTCCCGGTGCTGGAGGTCCGCCCTCCCGAGGGCCGGGAGGAGGCCCGGCAGGTGATGTCCGAGCTACCGCACGGCTTCTGGAAAACCACGGCCGTCCGCCACTGCCGCAAGGACGGGTCGGTATTCAGCGCCGACGTATGGTCCCGGGATACCATCGTGGACGGGCGACCGGTACGGATCGCCACGATCCATGAGGTGACGGAGCGTCTCCAGATCCAGCGGGAGCTGCAGCAGGCCCAGAAGATGGAGGTCGTGGGCCGACTCGCCGGCGGCGTCGCGCACGACTTCAACAACGCCCTCACCGCCATCATTGCTGGCTCGCACCTCCTCCTGGAGCAGTACGGGAACGATCCGGAGGCCAGGGCGGATCTCGAGGCCATCCTGCGGTCCGCGAACCGGGCGGCCCTTCTCACCCGGCATCTGCTGGCCTTCAGCCGGCAACAGGTCATGCGCGACCAGATCTGCCCCCTCGCTGAGGTGGTCGAGCGCAGCGTGGGCCTGCTGGAGCGCGTCCTCGAGGGACGCATCGAGCTCCAGACCCGGATCGATCCCGACAGCTGGCCGGTGCGGGTCGACTCGATCCAGCTCGAGCAGGTGATCATTAACATGGCGGTGAACGCCCAGGACGCCATGCCCGGGGGAGGCACCCTCGTCCTGGCCACCGAGAATATCTCCGTATCCCCGCAGAACGCTTCGGAGGATCCAGCGGTGCCCCCCGGGGACTACGCCGTACTGACCGTGAGCGACACCGGCGCCGGGATGGACGAGATCACCCGCGCCCGGGTCTTCGAGCCCTTCTTCACGACGAAGCCGCCTCCCGAGGGGACCGGCCTCGGCCTCTCAATGGCCTACGGGATCGTCCGCCAGAGCGGCGGCTTCATCACGGTCGAGTCTGATCCGGGAGCGGGGACGACGTTCCGGATTCTACTGCCCAGGGCCGGCCGGACTCCCGCGGAGGCCGCCTCCATCGATGAGCGTGCGGCATGGGGAGGCCACACGGTTCTGGTGGTGGATAGCGATGACGGGGTGCGGCGTTCCATTTGTCGCGTCCTGGAGGGCTTGGGGTACACATTGGTTTCCACCGCCTCCGCCGAGGAGGCTCTGACCACTTTGGAGGGGTCTGAGGAGGTCCCGGACCTGCTTGTGACCGCGCTGAGCCTTCCGGAGATGGGCGGCGGGGAACTGGCGGACCGCCTCCAGGCGTCGGTCCCCGGCCTCGGCGTGCTCTTCCTGTCGGGCTACGCC
>CAZPCC010000116.1:0-2736 GCA_964584905.1 uncultured Gemmatimonadaceae bacterium
GAATGCCACACGCGGGAGATCGATCTCCTAATACGTGATCGTCCCACCCGTGATCGACACCCTCGTCGAGTTTGTGGCGAGCGAAGCCACACCCTCTAGCGAAATCTCCCCGCTCGCGCCTTCGAATCGTCCCGTGCCGCCGACGATGGTCATTGTGGCGCTGAATCCCACCAAGCCGGGCCCGATCAGCGAGCTGGTTCCCTCGTGGACGCCGTGCAGCTCATCCCCGTTCGCAGCGGTCAGCCTCCGCCACCCACTCTGAGTGCCCGCCGCGAAATTGATGTCCTGCTCGCCGTAGAACGCCGTCTTGCCGAGATGTGAGATGATGCAGCTTCCGGTGTCCGTCTGGTGGTACACCGCCGGCGGCGGCAATGGTGGCGGGTTGAACGTCAGTGTGCAGCTCCCCTTGATGGGACGGGAGACTTGCGGGGCAAGCGTCTGGCCGCGCGCCTGCAACGCGTCGGGAGAGGTGGGCCCGGCCGGGTTGCCACCACAGGCAGCGAGAACGAGCGCGAGCAGACCTAGTGGAGCGATCGTGGTACGCACTGTAGACCTCCTGAACGTTGGGCGATGCCGGGCGTCTAGTCCGGGCCTGGGGCGTGACACTTGTCCTACTCGCCTGTATTGCTGCGCACTCGCGCCAGAACCATCTTGAGTCGGCCCCATGCCTGTCCGTCGCACCCGGCTGCTGCGGGGAGTAGGACTGCGCTTCCATCTCCCCTGCTCTCTACAGCGCAGCATTTCCGCGAATCGAGCCACGCCGCACTTGGACGCATTGCCGTCTCGACCCGAAGCTCCGGGAGCAGCCGATCGCGCGTTCCCGATGGTTTACGATGAGCTCCGGCGGCTGGCCCACCGGCAACTCAGGCGCGAGGCAGAGGGACACTCCTTGAACACGACCGCGCTTGTCCACGAGGCGTACTTGCGGTTAGGTGAGGGCGGGGGCGGAATGTGGAACGACCGCGAGCACTTCTTTGCCCTCGCCGCAACGGCAATGCGACGAGTTCTCGTCGATCATGCGCGGCGGTTGCACGCCGTGAAGCGTGGCGAAGGTGCCCGGCGCGTCGAAATCGACGACATCGCGTCCCTCGCGGTCGAGGATCGCGCAGCGATACTCGTCGCGCTCGACGAAGCGCTGGACCGCCTTGCCCTCCTCGAACCGCGGCAGGCGCAGGTGGTCGAGTGCCGCTGGTTCGCCGGACTCACCGAAGAGGAGACAGCTAGTGCGCTGGGAATCGGACTCCGCACCGCCAAGCGCGACTGGGCGATGGCGAGAAGTTGGCTCTACCAGGAGCTCCTTCCCGAAGGTGATGCATGACGCCGCTGGACGGAGATTCGACGCGCGAGCAATATCTGGAGGCGAGCCGACTGTTCGGCGACGCGCTCGACCTTTCGCCTGACGAGCGAGCGGCGTATCTGGACCGCGCCTGCGCCGAAGACCAAGCGCTGCGTTCGGCGGTCGAGCGCCTCCTGTACTCGTACGACCGCTCCGGTCCGCTGTTCGGCCAACCGGCCTCCGCTCTCGCCGATCCGCTGTTGCACGCTGCGCCGCTGGGTGCGGATGTGACTACCCCTCCCCTCGGCCGCGTCGGCCCGTACCGGATCGAGCGGGAGATAGGGCGTGGCGGAATGGGGGTGGTCTACCTCGCCGAGCGCGATGATCCGCAGTTCCAGCAGCGCGTGGCTCTCAAGGTGGTCCGCAGCGGGCCCTTCGATACCGCTTCGCTGGTTCCGCGGTTTCTGGCCGAGCGCCAGTTGCTGGCGTCGCTCGAGCACCCACACATCGCCAGGCTGTTCGATGGCGGAGTGACCACCGACGGGCTTCCGTACTACACGATGGCCTATTGCGAAGGTGGATCGCTCGCCCAGCGGTTGGCGAACCGTGGTGCGTTGCCGCTGGACGAAGCTGTGCGGATCGCCAGGCAGCTCGCCTCCGCGCTGGCCGCCGCTCACGCGCACGGCGTTGTGCACCGCGACGTCAAGCCGGCCAACGTGCTCTTCGACGCGTCAGGCGCCGTGCGACTCAGCGACTTCGGCGTCGCCAAGCTGCTCGACAGCGACGTCACCCGCTCCGGCGCCGTGCTCGGCACGGTGGCCTATCTCGCTCCGGAGCAGGTGACCGGCCAGCCGGTCGACCACCGGGCTGATCTCTGGGCGTTAGGTGTGACGCTCTACGAGATGCTCACCGGCCGGCGTCCATTCGAGGGGCCGTCGGCGGCGGCGGTGGTGTACGAGATCGCGCACGGAAACCCCGCGCCGGTGTCACGATTGATGCCGGCGGTAGACGACCAAACCCCCGTCATTCCGGCGAAAGCCCTTCATTCCGGCGTAGAGACGTCATTCCGGCGAAAGCCGAAACAGGAAGCCCGTAGAGCGGCCGCAATCGAACAGTTGATCATGCGGTTGCTGGAAAAGGATCCAGCGGCGCGGCCGCAGGATGCAGCCGAGGTGGAACGTGCGCTGGAGAATTCCGTGTCTGCACCAACCGTCAGGCGATCCCGGCCCACGATGCCCGAGACGGTAGTTTTTCTGGCGCTGCTGTTGCTAGCCGGGTTCGTCGCCTGGAATGTGCGCACGGAAAATCGTCATGCGGATATGTCGGCGAACGTCGCATTCGCACCGAGATCATTGCCTTCGGTCGCCGTGATGCCGTTCGACAACACCAGCGGCGATCCCGCCGACGAGCCCTTCGCCGACGGGCTCACAGACGAGCTGATCGGAACGCTCGGCAAGATG
>CAZPCC010000117.1:0-4060 GCA_964584905.1 uncultured Gemmatimonadaceae bacterium
GCCACCGGGAAGGATTGAATCACCGGCGCGAAGTTCTGGTGCGCGACTGCGATGGATCGCGCGGTGCCTGAATCCGCGGTCATCTCGTGCGACGATGCGCGCAAGTGCACCTTGTCGCCCCGGCGTTCCCACCTCACGACGAGGTTGGGCGCCATGTTCGCGCCTACCTGGGAGAGACCTTGCTGCACCTGGCCATAACGCGACATGATGATCATCTCGCGGCCGAGCAGTGAATCGGGGATCTCGAACAGGAGCTTGTCGCCGGCGCGGTGCACGTCGAACATTCCGCGCTCGACCCGAGCGGTGGCTGGAATGACCTCGGCATACGGACGCGGCTGGGCACCAACGGTCGTCGCGAACGCGGCGCTCAGCGTAAATGAAACGACGACGAAAGCGAGGCGTAGCGGAATGCGGCACATCGGCAGAATGGGGTTTGGTGGTAGGACCGACAGCGCGTGAGGAGATGGACAAACCTCCCTCTTGGAACGTAGGATGTACAGCAGCGGCCGGATGACCACGCCCGCCCCCACTCCCGCCGGCATGCCATCGAGGTGCGGGGGCCGTCCGCCAAGCCGCGGCCGCGGGCGAGGTGTCCGACTTTCCCGCAGACGATCGCCTGAATCGCCCGACAGCATCCCGCGTTCCCGTTGAATAGCTTCCACGTGGCGCATCGGCTCGCGCCAACGACCGCTTCGGAGGGAATGTGCGCGACAACGTTGTACCCGAAGGACCGACGGATACGGACGTGGGCTCGCAGTCCTCTCCCGGCAGCCCGGCGTTGGGCGCCGGGCAGTCGGCCGCGCGCAAGCTGTTCTTCGAAGTCCGTGCACGCCGCATCGACGCCCATGCGAGCGTAGCGTCCTGCAAGGCAGCCACGATCCCCCTCGATACCGATCTGGCGGGCAACGCGGATGCGTTCAATCCCGCGGAATTGCTGCTGGCCGCGCTGTCCGCGTGCATGATCAAAGGCATCGAGCGGGTCGCGCCGGTGCTGAAGTTCCAGTACAGCGGTGTAGAGGTGATGGTTCACGGCGTGCGTCAGGACGTTCCGCCGCGCATGGAGTCGATCGCCTACGAGATAGTCGTGCACACGGACGAGCCGGAACGGCGTCTCGCGCTGCTGCACGACAACGTGCGGAAGTTCGGAACGGTGTTCAACACCATCGCGCCAGGCACGATGCTCGAGGGCACGATTCGCCGTGGGGATTGATGTTCACCACTACGCCGGGACTCGCCGGTGCGCCTGACGCGTAGAGAGCTTCTGGCAGCGGGTGTGACCTCGCTCGCCGGCGCCGCGGCGCTCAGGCTGGCCTGGCCGCGCGACATCGCGCCGTGGCCCCCGCCTCGTTCCCTGCCTGGCACCTCCTTTGTGCCGGATGTGGAGCTCGCGCTCGCCGCCGAGCCTGGCGAGGTGCGGATAATGCCGGGACGACCGACGAGCGTGTGGCGCTTCTCGGGGCGCGTCATCTCGGGTCCGGCGTCCAGCATCGATCAGTCGTCAGGCTCGTACCTCGGACCGACGATCAGGCTCCGTCGCGGCCAGAAGGTGCGCATCCGGTTCTCCAACCGGCTGCCCGATCCCTCCATTGTGCACTGGCACGGGCTCGACGTGCCGCAGGACGCCGACGGGCACCCCCGCCTCGCCGTGCCCGGCGGCGCGGAGTACGTCTACGAGTTCGAGGTCACGAATCGCGCGGGCACGTACTGGTACCACCCGCATCCGCACATGCAGACCGGCCCGCAGGTGTACCGCGGCCTGGCCGGCGTGCTCATCGTGTCGGACGAGGAAGAGTCGGCCCTTGGGCTACCGGACGGCGACGCCGAGCTGCTGTGCGTGCTCCAGGATCGCCGCTTCGATGACGGTAACCAGCTGGTGTACTTGGCCGCGATGATGGACGGCGTCACAGGCTTCCTCGGCGACCGTGTGCTGGTCAACGGACTTCCTGACGCATCATGGAAACTCGAGACGCGTGCCTATCGTGTGCGCGTGCTCAACGGTTCCAACGCGCGGATCTACAAACTGGCGTGGAGCGACGGTACGCCGATGACGGTGCTCGGCACGGACGGCGGGTTGCTCGAGCGTCCGGTGGTGCAGCGCGCCGTGACCCTCGCTCCCGCGCAGCGCGCTGACGTGTGGCTCGACCTCAGCGGCCGGTCCGTCGGCACGAAGCTCGAGCTCAGAAGCGAATCGTTCGAGCTGTCCGATGCCGGAGTCGCCATGGGCGGACGTGGGATGGGCATGGGCGGACGCGGAGCGGGGATGGGCGCCGGCGCGATGGCACTCGGCGCACCGGTCACGCTCGTCAGGGTGGAGGTCGCTCGTCAGGTCCGGTCGACCGCGCGCCTGCCTGAGCGGCTTGGCACGTTTTCTCCGGAGTGGCAGCCTGCCGCCGGTGCGCCGCTGCGCCGCGTGCCGCTCGACTTTCGCGCGATGCAGTGGTTTCTCGCCGGCCGCACCTTCGCGATGAACGACGTCGCCGACGACGAGACTGTGGCAGCCGGATCGACACACCACTGGGAGTTGGTGAACGCGGGCGGGCCGATGGGGATGCAGATGGCGCATCCGATCCACCTGCACGGAGCGCAGTTCCGCGTACTGCGCAGGTCCGGCGGAGGTGCCGCCAACACCTTGCGGGAAGGGCTGGTCGATGGCGGGTGGATGGACACCGTGCTCGTGCTGCCTGACGAATCCGTGCGCATTCAGGTGACGTTCAGCAGGCACCCTGGATTGTTCCTGTATCATTGCCACATCCTCGAGCACGAGGACATGGGGATGATGCGCAACTTCCGGATCCGGGAAGCCTAGCGTGGAATGATCCCGGCATCAGAAGCACTCGAGCGCCTGCGCGACGGAAACCGTCGCTTCGTGTCCCACGTGCGAAGCGGCGACACCCTCGCCAGCCGCGCGCGGCGCGGGAAGTTGGTAGGCGGCCAGCACCCGTTCGCCATCGTTCTCGGATGCTCCGACTCGCGAGTTCCCGCGGAGATCGTCTTCGAGCAGGGACTCGGCGACCTGTTCGTGATCCGGGTGGCTGGCAACGTCGTCGCCGAGTCGCAGATCGGCAGCGTGGAGTTCGCCGCCGATCGTTTCAGCACGCGGCTGGTCGTCGTACTCGGTCACACGCAATGCGGAGTCATTCTGGCCACGCTCGAGGAGCTCAGCCAGGAAACGGAGAACCAGTCGCGGAATCTCCGCTCGATCGTCGATCGCGTTCGCCCATCGGTGGAAGCGTTGCTCGCGACCGATCTGAGATACGACCACGAGGAACTGGTCCGGGAAGCCGTCCGGGCCAACGTTCGCGTCTCCGCCAACCAGCTTCGGCACGGATCGGATATTCTCGAGCATTTGATCCTGAACGAGGGTCTTGTAATAGTCGGTGCCGAATACTCGCTGGAGACTGGAGTCGTGGAATTCTTCGACGGGGTGCCGGACGGCAACTAGCTCTGCTTTCCAGAGCTTGACGGTCGGGCAGGAGCAGGCGTATCCTGGTCTCGGGCGCTCAGGACGCCTCCCGTCCGCGGACAGGACCGAGTCCACCTGGCTGGCCAGCTGCATTGCCCGGTTCCAACGAACCTCCTCTACGCCCGATGAAAGCGGACCACGGGCACGTCTCCGGGAGGCTCGTTATGCGCGACCGCCACTTGCCCGTCCGTCCCAGCCTCGACCAGCTGAAACACCAGGCCAAGGACCTCCTCCGCGCCATTCGCGCGAACGATCCGTTGGCCGTGGCCGAGCTGGAGCTGCACCATCCGAAAAGGATCGAGCCCGCCAGCGCAAAGCTCGCCGATGCCCAGCTGGTACTGGCCCGGAGCTATCAGGCGTCAGGCTGGCCGCGCCTGGTGCTCGCCTGCAAGCTGATCGACGCAATCTGGCGCGACGACGCCGAAGCAGTTCGCGAGATAGTCGTAAGGCATCCGAAGTTGCTGCACGAGGACGCGCTCATACGGAAAGGCAGCAACTGGGGTCCGCCGATGAGCTACGCCGCCAACCTGGGCCGCGACCGCATCATCACCATGCTGTACGAGCTTGGTGCCAGGGACCTTCACTCGGCGATCGATA
>CAZPCC010000118.1:0-2537 GCA_964584905.1 uncultured Gemmatimonadaceae bacterium
GCCGTTCCCGAGTGTCCTGTTCTGGATGCCCTTACCACATGATCGTTTGGCCTGCCCTGAATGGCGCTCGCGATTACGCGAGCACAGTCAGCAATACGCCGTACTACAGACGCTTACGCAGTCGGCTCATGCTTGACGTCGCGGCGACCGGGCGCGGGTCGCCGGTCGCGGCGAGAACGCGCCGCACGGCGTTGGCAAGAGGCAGTTCCTCTGGGCCTGCCAGCTCGACGGTTCCCTGGAAGGGCGCCCCGATCGCTATGCGCGCCAGTGCAGCGGCGACATCGTCGGCCGCGACCGGCTGGACGAGTGCCACTGGAACCCCGACGGAGCCCCGCTCGCTCCCAGCTTCCGCAATGGTGTGCATGAACTCTGAACTCGAAGAACTGCGTCGCGCGCAGGATGGTGTAGGGAATGCGCGATCGCGCAGCGAGATCCTCCTGCAGAAGCTTGCCGCGGAAATAGTCGCCATCGCCGAGGCGGTCTGCGCCGACCACCGACAGCACGACAAGGTGCCGCAGGCCGGCGGCCCTTCCTGCCGCTGCGATGTTTCGTCCTGAGCAAGAAAGAAGTCTGGCGCCGCGAGCCCGGCCGAGGCGGGCGGGTTCGAGACGTCCACGGCGGTCTCCGCGCCCTCCATCGCCCCGGGCAGACCGTCCCCGGTCAGCGTATCCACGCCGGTCGACCGCGAGGCGTCGATCACGCCGTGGCCCTCCTGTCGCAGCCGATCCGCCAGCCGGGAGCCGATGAGACCACTCCCTCCGATGACGACAATCCTCATTGCTCTGCTCCTGGATTTATTGCAGCCGCATGGCAGGTCAGTCGACGCCCCGCGACGCGCAGTGGCCGGTCGCCTTCTGCCTGGCGGCCGCCTCGATGATGGCGACGAGAGTTTCCCTCCGCTCCGGCTGGTCGAGGCCCGTTGCTGACAAGGCGCGCCAGACCGTGAAGTCGGCGAGTGCAGCCGCGATTCTGACGGGATCCGACTCGCACTCCTCCCGCAGCGCTTCGGCGACGAATGCGCCGACGCCCTTGCCGACCTCGGCCAGGAATCGGGCAAGCGGGGCGACCCGGTCCTGATCCCTGACGGCACTCCAGAGCGGTGCCTCGGCCCGCGCGTAGAAGGCATCGAGCTCGTCGACGAGCCGTTTCAGCCGCTCGGCGCGCGAGTCCAGTCCCGCGAAGGCTGCTGCGGCGCGTTCCGGGGTCGGCGCGTCGATCGCATCCCAGAAGTGCGCTCCGCAGGCCTCGACGAGCGACTCCATCGTCGGGAAGTGCCTGTAGACGGTGGCCGGCCCAACGCCCGCGCGCGCCGCTACGTCGGGATACGAGGTCGTGGCGACTCCCTGTTCGACATGCAACTCCGTCGTTGCGCGCACGATCCTTGCTCGCGTCTCATCCTGCGCTTCGGCGCGCCTGGACTTTCGGTAGGTGCGGGTCATGTGAGCTCCATATTGACGAGAGGATATTTTTGTGAAATATGTCTATCGCCAATTTAGGTGATCACGCCTTTGGTGTAAAGACGGAGACCGACATGACAATTCAACAGACCATCCCGGCGAAGGCGGCTATCGGGCCAGTCCCACCAGTTGCGCAGCCGAGGCAATTCCTATCGTTCACAGCACGCATCCTCGGAAACGGGACGGATACCGGCGGCCTCCATGCCGTCGAGTTGCACCTGCCGTCGGGCGAAAGTTCGCCCTGGCACGTTCACCACGAGGAGGACGAGTGGTTCCACGTGATCGAGGGGGAACTTGAGGTGATCGTCGGCGCAGCCCGGGTAAGGCTCGGGGCGGGCGGGTTCGCCTTCGGGCCCCGCGACGTTCCGCACGGCTTCCGCGTCACGAGCCCCACGCCCGCCCGTGTGGTGTTGATTACGGTGGGCGGTCGCTTCTCGGACTTCATCGCCGAGAACAGCGTGCCGATCGCGGACGGCGCCGCAACCGACGGCACCGGGCCCGACATGGCGAAGCTCGTTGCCTCGGCAAAGCGGTTCGGCCAAGAGATCTTCGGGCCTTTGCCGGACTGAAACAGATGCCCGGGCCGATCGGTGGCGGCGCAAGCCGCCTCCTTCACATTACACAGCCACCGCGGGGTCGCCGGCGACTGCTCCATTGCTGGAGCACATATCTGTCGGCCATTCCGGGCAGCAAATCGGTGTGGAACAGCTGCGAATGCGAAGCCGTTGAGGCGTTCCGCGAATATAGCAGGTCGGGTATGTTCGCCCAGTGGGCGGAAATCCGATGGCGGCGAACGGATCCACGCCCCGGTAGCAGCAGTCAATAGCTACCACCAATTCAAGTAGATCGATCTGTCGCTCAGTTCGATCCCAGTCTCATTCGGACGATGGCGGAGGGAGAGCGACTGAAATCCAACATTCTCTGCGCAAGGGGAAGCGGATAGCCGAAGGGGTCGACGCTGAGGGCTACGCCACACTCGATCTCACTCTAGCGCACCTGCTCATCAGGAGATGTCGGATACCTGCGCCTGTCTGCCCGAGCTTCCTCACGACCCACCGTCCGCCCCTCCTCAGACTCAGA
>CAZPCC010000119.1:0-3460 GCA_964584905.1 uncultured Gemmatimonadaceae bacterium
GGCGTATCCGTGACGCCCATCTCGTTCTTAGACGTGCTGTTCGAATATGACGGCGACATACCGAGCGTCGGCCTGCGCGTGAACGCGTTCAACCACGTGCAGGCGCTCGCCGCCCTGCAGAATTTCGACACGTTCGCCGGCGGAATGACGCTATCGTTCACCCTGTGATGATGTTTTGGAGGGCGAGGCATCTGAACAAATTCGATTATCCGATAATTGCTGCAACATCCATATGAAAATACATCCTGTAAGGGGGCAGGAAACGACGAGAGAAACTGCTATCGTAGAATCGTGCCGAAGGTCAATTCGGCAGGTGGGTCGAATGGTCTATCCGGTGAGGAAACCGAAGTACCCGGGATGGCTCAACGGCGATCTAACCCGTGATCGCTCCAATCAGCATTAATGATGAGAACTGTTATGAAACTCCTATCCATCAACACATCGAGCTTCAAAGGACTGGCAGTGGTAGCCGTCGTGGTGGCCGTCAGTGTGACCGGGGTCGGCATGTGGCTCGCCGGGTGCAACTTCGACCGGATCGACGCCGAGGCTCAAATCTCGACGCAGGACTTGATCGCGGAGCTGGCGGCTGCGCAGACGCAGGCGGATGCGCTGTCGGCGATCCGGAAGCTCGTCGAGAAGACGGGCCTCGAAGGCGACGGCGCGACGATCTACAGTCCGTACGCGCTCCGGAATGAAAGCCGCGAGCCGCTCGCAGAGAAACTGGCGGCGTACAACCGCGATGAGCCCGAGGAAGCGGCGTCCTTCCGCGGCGCTTACGAGGCCGACCACGAATCCTACATGGAATACGATCTGGAATCGACCCTGATCGTGTTCGAGGAAGTGGTCGCCGACGCGCTGGAGGATCCCGAGGATCCGTTCTCGGCGTTCATCGTCGCGGCGGCGACAGATCGGCTGCCGCTGCCAACTACGGCCCCAACCTTCGAGGCGGATAAGCGGATCTCGCCTCTTCAGGCCCACCTCTTCAGCGCCTGGATGTCCTATCACGGGCCGCTGATGGACGTCTACTCGAAGGGCAAGCCGAAGGCAAAGCCGCCGAAAGCGCCGAAGCCCAAGGCGGCCAAGCCGGCGGCGCCCACGTGTCCGACGGCTCCGGACAACGCGTGTCCCGGCAAGGCGAAGATGGCGCAGATCTGCCACAAACCCGGCACGCGGGCCGAGAAGACGCTGTGCGTTGCGCTTCCGGCGGTGAAGGGCCATCTCCAGCACGGGGACACGTGTGGGCCGTGTGAGGACATACACGATCAGGGCGGCGGCAGCTGATCACATGACACAAGGGGCTTGATCGCCTCTTCACGCATGCCGCCGCGCGCGGCACTCTTGGGAACATGATCGAAGGGTACTTTTCGAGCGAGATGGTGCCGCTGGCCGCGGCTGCGACGGCGTTCGCGCTGATGCTCGCCGTCACGCCGCTGGTGATCTCCGTGGCGCGGTACATGGACTGGATGGACTACCCCCGGGCCGAGCGGTGGCACCGGCGTCCGACGGCCCTGATGGGCGGCATCGCGATCTTCGCGGCCACGCTCGCCGCACTGATGGTGACGCGGCTCGCCGTGCCCTGGTGGATCTGGGGCGGCGCGACGATCATGTTCCTGACGGGCGTCGTCGACGACCGGATCCATCTGCGCGCCTCCGCCAAGATCATTCCGCAGCTCGTCGTGGCGGTGCTGCCCCTCATCGCGGGCGTGGGCTTCGGCGCAACGTGGTCCGCGTGGCTGGCCGTGCCGCTCACGATACTCTGGGTGATCGGCATCACGAACGCCGTAAACCTGATCGACGGGATGGACGGCCTTGCGGCCGGCATCACGACGATTGCGGCGGGGATCATGGCGGCCATCGCGTGGATCGCGGGCGATGTCGAGACGGCCGCCATCGCGGGGGTGCTGGCCGCGTCGGCGGCGGGCTTTCTGGTGTTCAACGTGCACCCGGCGCGGATCTTCATGGGGGATGGAGGAAGCCTCTTCCTGGGCTTCCTGCTCGCAGCCGTCGCGCTGCAGCTGCAGTCCGGGGCCGGCGCGGGCGAGCAGCTCCGGTTCTCGATCATCCCGGCGGTGATTCTCGCGGTTCCGATTTTCGACACGACGTTCGTGAGCCTCCTGAGGCTCCTGCACAATCGGCGGATCACGCAGGCGGGCACCGATCACACGATGCACCGGCTCGTGCGGCTGGGGCTGTCGGAGCGGCGGGCGGTCCTGCTGCTGTGCTCGCTGTCAGCGGCGCTCGGCCTGCTGGCGTTTGCGCTGCACGAGACGAGCGCGACGCTCCTCTACGCGTTCCTGGCATTCGTCTCGACCGGACTCGTCGTCTTCGGCTCGTACCTGGCCAGTCTCGACGTGTACGAAGTGGGCGGCGACGGAGCCGCCGTGCCTCTGCCTTCGTTCACGAGCCGGTTGCGGCGGTTTCTGCGGTCGATCTTCGGACGCGACTGGAAGGGTGCCTTCGGCGTCGTTGCGGACGGCATGCTCGTGGCCGCCGGATTCTTGCTGGCACATTTTCTGCGGTTCGAATCGGACATGACGGCGCACCAGGAGGGCATGATCCTCCAGGCGCTGCCGATCCTGATCGCGGTGAAGATACCCGTCTTCTACGCGGCGGGCCTCTACCGCGGGATCTGGCGTTATGCGGGCACGCCGGAGCTGGTGCTGCTTGTCAAAGCCGGCGTCGTTGCGTCGGTCCTGGGCGTCGTCGCGCTCGGCATCGCGTACGGATTCGACACGTACTCGAGATCGGTCATCGTGCTTGACTACTTCATCGTGACGGGCGGGCTCGTCGGCGTGCGGCTCGGGTTCCGCGCGATGCGCCAGTACGTCACGTCCAATAAGGAGTCCGGCCGCCGGACGCTGCTCTACGGCGCGGGGCGGGCCGGATCGGTCGCCCTGCGTGAGCTGCGAACGAATCCGCGCGTCAACGCCCTCGTCATCGGCTTTCTGGATGATGAGCCGCTGAAGCACGGGCTTTCGCTGCAAGGGGTGGAGGTCGTGGGCAGTCTCGAAGATCTTCCTACGCTCTGCACGGAGCTGTACGCCGAGGAGCTCGTGATCTGCGGCTTGACGATCGGCCAGGCCCGGCGCGCCCGGGCCCTCGTGCTGTGCCGCGAGGCGGGGATTCGCTGTCGGACGTTCGACCTGACCTTCAGCGACGTGTCCGACGACGCCGGCGTGCCGCTCGCGGAAATCGAGATGACGGACCTGCTGCACGAGGAGATGATAGCGCTCTTCCAGCAGGCCCCGGAAAATCTCAATGAACAGGGCAAGGCGCACCTGGAGGATTATCTCTCGCAGAATCCGCCCGCTCAGCTGCTCTCGGAGTTCTACCACGACTACTACGAGGAGCTGAAAACGGCGGATCGGGAGCCTCAATCGGCATTGCTGGCATTCATCGATCGGGTGGCGGGGGACAAAACGTAGCGGCGGGGCGACGCTGAGCGATGAGGAGTCGCATC
>CAZPCC010000120.1:0-3027 GCA_964584905.1 uncultured Gemmatimonadaceae bacterium
CGAGACGGAAGGCAAGATCTATTGCGAATTCGATGCGCCCGATCCCGAGGCCATTCTCGAGCATGCCCGCCAGTCGGGGCAGCCGGCTGACAGGATCTCCGAGATCGCGTTGGAGATCGAACCGACGATGTTCGTGTAGCCTTCACGTCCGCTGAACACATCGACGCTTCGTAATGGACCCGGCGGGGTACGCCGTCGCCTCTGCACAAGGCGACGGGTACCCTGTTGGTGAGCCGTGCGTCGCAGATCAGCGGCTGCTCGAACCGGGCGCACCGATGGGAACGGCGATCACCGCCGGGTTGGCGTTCTCCGGCATCGGTGGATCGCTCAGGAAGTGGAAGAAGGCGGAGTTCACGACGAAGAGCGTGTGCCGCTCATGACCGGCGCCGAACGTCAGGCCAGCGGGGAAATCCAGCGGTGCGCCCGAGACGACCTCGGAGATCTCGGCGCCGTCCCTGCTGATGCGCACGAGCCTGTTGCCAGCGATCGAGACGCCGTAGATGGCACCTCGTTCGTCGATCGTGATTCCGTCGAGGCCGATGAGAGACGGGTCGGCGATCACGACCGTCGGCTGACCCGCACTTCCATCCGGCAGGATCGGAACGTAGACCACCTGACCCTTCTCCGCGTTGCCGACCACGAGGCCTCCCACGGACGCCTGACCCGAGCCGCGCGCGAAGGGCAGTTTGCTGCCCGAAACGACCACGATGCCGCCGGCACCGATCGGAAAGCCCAGGCCGAAGGCGCCCGTGCCCTCGAGTGTCGGGTCCTGGACCCACATCTCGGCCGCGCCCCCCGGCAGGACGCGCCACAACGCGCCTGCCGAGTCGGTGATGTAGAGGGTCCCGTCGGGCGAGATCGCGACGTCATTCGGGATGGCAATGCCACCCGTTCCGGCAATCCGCTCCTTCGCGCCGGCGGAGCCGATCTCCCACACGCCATGCACGTCCGCGTCGGGCGACCCATTGGTGGCGTAAAGGACGTTACGGGCATCGAACCTGAGACCGGACACGCCGAAGAAGCCTTCCACGGGGAACGTGGCCACGACCTCCTGGAAGGAACCGGAGGGGTCGAGCTTCCAGATCTCGCCCAGCAACGGCATGCTCACGTATAGGTTGCCGTGGCGATCCACGGCGATGCTTTCGGGAAGCTGTCCCGAGAAGGGGTCGAAGCTCGTGAGGGTCGTGACAGGACCCGGCGCAACGTTGAACTGCGCACCGAGCGCATCCGCCGGTGCGTCGGTCACGCCGACGCCGTTGTCGCTGCAACTCGGGAGCGTGATGAGAGCGACAGGGAGTGCGAATGTACTCCACCTGCGCAGGATTCCACGGATTCTGCTCTTCATGATGCGACCTCTTTCGGTTCACCCCGATTAATGGATGATCGAGCACCGTAGCACTCGATCAGCTGGCAGAGCGGTCGGATGTTTCATGCATCGCCACGCCACCGCGAGAGCTTTCAAGGTCCAATGCAACGTTCGGGGTCGGAACGGCTCATCGAAGGGGCGAGGCGTTGCGGGGTCGGTTCTAGGTAGTCTGGATCATCCGCGGAAGTTGACCCTTCGCATTTCCTCCGAACCGTGTAGCTTCCGTTCCTCCCTTCCGTACCGGAAGGAGTTCTGGCAACCGTCCAGGTCGGCGTGGTGAAGATGTCGAACCCGAACGTTACCGCACTTCTGGAGCAATACGCCGGAGGCGATGCTGCGGCCCTCGATCGCCTCTTTCCGCTCGTCTACGAGGAGCTGCAGCGAGTGGCGCACGGGCAGATGGATGCGGAACGGAGTGGCCACACGCTGAGCACCACGGCGCTGGTCCACGAGGCGTACATGAAGCTCGTGAGGCACCCTCCGCGCGTGCAGTGGCAGAGCCGCATCCACTTCTTCGCTGTGGCTGCTCGAGCCATGCGGCAGATCCTCGTGAACCACGCCAAGTCCCGCAGCCGGGCCAAGAGGGGTGGTGACGCGCCTCTCATTTCGCTCGACGAGGCGGTCGTCGTACCCGAGGCTCGCCCGGATGAGCTCGTGGCGCTCGACGACGCGCTGAAGCGGCTGGAGGCCATCGACGCGCGGCAGAGCCGGGTGGTAGAGCTCCGGTATTTCGGTGGGCTGACGATCGAGGAGACGGCCCAGGTTCTGGCCGTCTCGGTCGTGACGGTCAAGCGCGACTGGACCACCGCTCGAGCCTGGCTCTATCGCGAGGTCCGCGATTCACTGACGTAGGGTCCGGGTGTTCCGTGACGTCCAGGCCGGAGCGGGGACGTTCCCCAGCGGGCCCGAGGCGGTGAGCCCGCGCTGCTGATGGCGCGGAGCATGCACCGATGCGGTGGCCGACAGCTGGAACGACACCTGCGCGGTGTCGCGATCCTGCCGTGTGACCGGCCCCTCATGCCGGTTCCGCGCGAGGGCACCATCCGCCGGATCGCAGGACAAGTCGTGATGAACCGATGCTCGTACGCAGCCCTCCTGCCGTTCATGGCGGTCACGGTGCTTTGCACCCTCTACCCGCCACGGGTTGCGGCGCAGGAAGCGTTCCCCCACGCGGCTCACGCGCGCCTCTTCCCCCTGTGTGCCGGGTGCCATGCCGCCGCTGTCGATGCCGGCACGTCGATGTATCCCGCGCCGCCGTCGTGCCGCAACTGTCATGATGGCGCCGAGCTGGGAACCGTGCGCTGGACGACGCCGCCGGCCGAGCGCCGTTCCTCGTTCGATCATGTAGCGCACATGCGCGCCGCACGGGAGGCAGGCACGGCACTCGACTGCGTCGACTGTCACGTCCGACCGGGCGCGGATCGGATGTCGGTGGGTGCGCTGAACGTCGGCACCGCGTGCGCCGGATGTCACCGGACTCACGTGGCCGACAGCGAGTGCAGCCTGTGCCACAAGCCGGTCGCAGCTGATCATCCGCTCAGCGTCCACGCGGGCTGCGACAGCTGTCACGAGGAGGTGCGGATCGACGCCCTGCCAAAGACGCGCAGCTTCTGTCTGGTCTGCCACACGGACATGCGCGCACACTTCACAGGGCGCACGTG
>CAZPCC010000121.1:0-2076 GCA_964584905.1 uncultured Gemmatimonadaceae bacterium
GAAGCACGGCGTGATGACCTATTGCGGCTACATCACCGGCTTCCCCTTCGATACGCCTGAATCCATCAAGCGCGACGTCGAGATCATCAAGAAGGAGCTGGCGATCGAGCTGGTGGAGTTCTTCTACCTGACGCCGCTGCCGGGCTCGGAGGACCACAAGACGCTAACAGAGGCCGGAACCTGGATGGATCCGGACATGAACAAATACTCGCTCTCCGAGCGTGTGACGCACCATTCGAAGATGACGGACGAGGAGTGGGAGCGCGGCTATCGCGCGGCGTGGGAGACCTACTACAATCGCGAGCACGTAGAGACGATCTTCCGGCGCGTTGCATCCACGGGCAAGCCGGTAAAGAAGGCGGTGTGGCCGGTCCTGTGGTTTTGGGCGACTCATCTGGTGGAGGGCGTGCACCCGGTGGAAGCGGGCTACATCCGTCTCAAGGTGCGCACCGAGCGGCGCCCCGGCATGCCGATCGAGAGCCCGCTCGTCTTCTATCCGAAATACGTCGCCAACTTCCTTTGGAAGGGCGCCCACTGGCTGCATCTTCTGTGGACCGTCAATCGCATCGCGCGGAAGGTCGAGGCGGACCCCGCCAAGCTGCAATACATGGACGCGGCTCTCTCCCCGGTGGTCGACGACCGCGAGGCCTTTGACGACCTCGAAATGATCCACACGCACGGCAGCTCCGCCAACAAGCTGCAGCGCGCGCACATTCACGTGCACGGGGACGTCGCGGAGGAGCGCGCGGACAAGCAGATGGTCGCCGCGGAGTAGATTCGGGCGTGAGGCTACGACACACTGACTTGCCGCTGTAACGTGCGCCCTTCGACGTCTCGGAGCAGTCCCTTGCGATGTACCAGCCGCCGCATCACCGGGAAGACCGTCTTGAGGTTCAGCACGCGCTGATCCGCGCGCATCCCTTTGGCACGCTGACCACGCTTGGCAGCACCGGTCTCATCGCGAACGCGATTCCTTTCATACTGGAGGAGACGCCACCGCTCGGCCTGCTCAAGGGACACGTGGCGCGAGCCAACACGCAGTGGAGGGACTTCGACCCGGCGGTCGATGCGCTGGTCGTGTTCCAGGGCGTGGAGACCTACATCACGCCGTCCTGGTACGAGACAAAGCGGCAAACCGGAAAGGTGGTGCCGACCTGGAACTACGCCATGGTGCACGCCTGGGGGCCCATGCGCGTCACGCAGGACCGCGCCTGGCTCGCCGCACAGATCGCCGAGCTGACCCGCCTGCAGGAGGCAAGCCGCGCCGAGCCCTGGGCCGTGGCCGATGCGCCGGAGCGTTTCATCGAGTCGCAGCTCAAGGGCATCGTGGGGATCGAGATCCCCATCAGCCGCATCGAGGGCAAGTGGAAGGTCAGCCAGAACCGTCCGGAAGCCGACCGGGAGGGCGTCGTCGCCGGGCTTCGTGCGGCGGGCGGCAATGAGCGCATCGCAATGGCGGAGCTTGTCGCCGCCGGTGGCGCAAAGCCGCCCGATTGATCGGGGAAGGCGTCAGCCCTGCGCTGCCGCGCGCGGCTCGCGATCGGCGAACAGCAATCCCAGGTAGTTGCGGAACTGGCGCGACTGCCGCGCCACCAGATGCGCATCGCCGTAGCTGCGCGACAGGATCAGGCCGCCCTCGATGATGGCCACGATCATCTCCGCCAGTTCTTTGGCGGTGATCGGGATCCTGGCTTCGTAGCAGGCAAGCACCGCGTCGAACTTCGCTTCATAAAGCTTAGCCCAGCGCTTCAGCCCGTCGGCGATCGCGTCCCGAAGAGCACTATCGAATTGCCCGCCTTCATGCGTGCAGGCGGCGAAGACGCAGCCGGGCAACGGCTTGGAGCGGGCCTCGACGAAACCTTCGAAGCGGCGAAGCAGGGAGATGGTCGCGTCGAGCGGATCGTCGTGATTGGCGTCCGCCTCGGCGACCAGTCGCTCGAACAATCGCGCATGGTTCCCGCGGTAGCGCTTCACCAGCGCACTGGCGAGATCGGCCTTGCCCGTGAAGTGGTGGAAGAAGGCCCCTTTGGTGAGCCTGGTGGCGTCCAGGATGTCCTGGAGCGAGGTGCCGGCATA
>CAZPCC010000122.1:0-5769 GCA_964584905.1 uncultured Gemmatimonadaceae bacterium
CGCCCGTTGCTCCGTTGAAATTCGAAGACGCAGTCACCGCCGGAGGCACCGGGTGGCGTGCGATGGCCTTTGGTGTGGAAACCCCCGTCGCACAGCGGGAAGATTGGATCGAGTTCACGTCGGTTGGCGGCGAATTTCCGAGCATAGCCACCGACCGTGAGACGACACAGCCCAATCGCACCGATCTCGACTATTGGGCGAGCGGGCTGTGAGCGTCTATCTCAAGGGGGCGCGCGCGATTGCGCGGAACTCGTGCTCGATCCATTCGCCGTTCATATCGGCGCGACTAGGCGCGCATGCTCGGCTGCGCAATGCAATCGTCCCTTCGGCATTCGTTAGCGAGCGCGTTCTCGCCTGCCAGCAAGGTGAAAGGATCTCTACGTGAAGACGTCAGGCGCTGCAGCGGCGCGGCCCATCCTCGGTAAAGTGGCCCACGAGCATAGTGAGTTTTACCACTTGCTCGTCGATCGCGTGCAGGACTACGCGATCTTCGCGCTCGATCCGCAGGGTTACATCCTCAGCTGGAACGCTGGTGCCGAGCGCCTGAAGGGCTATACGCCGGACGAGGCCAAGGGAAAACACTTTTCGATTTTCTACCTGCCGGAAGCTCTCGAGGCTGGAACTCCGGCACGAGAACTGGAGACAGCCATCTCGACCGGTCGCTCAGAGGACGAGGGATGGCGCGTTCGCAAGGACGGTTCGACGTTCTGGGCGAATGTTCTGATCACCGCGCTGATCGATGACGAGGGCAAGCTGCTGGGTTTTGCGAAGGTAACTCGGGATCTGACCGAGCGCCGCGCAGCCGAAGAGGCGGTCCGGAATAGCGAGGAGCGCATACGTCTACTGATCGACAGCATAACGGATCACGCCGTCTTCATGCTCGATCCGGCTGGGCACATCACGACCTGGAACACCGGTGCGCAGCGTATCAAGGGATATACTTCGGCGGAGATCGTTGGAAGACACTTCTCTTCGTTCTATACGGCGCAGGATCAGGCTGACGGGAAGCCCGCGCGTGCGCTCGCCACCGCCGAGAGCACGGGTCGCTGGGAGGAGGAGGGGTGGCGCGTACGCAAGGAAGGGTCACTTTTCTGGGCGAATGTCGTGATTTTCCCGATGCGCGGAGCCGGCGGCGAAATCGCCGGGTTCGCTAAAGTCACCCGAGATCTTACGGAACGGCGAGCAGCTCATGAGCGCGCATTGGACGATGCGCGCCACATCGCCGCCCAGGATGCCGCCCGCATAGCCGCGGAACAGCGCGCTGAGGAAATGCATCAGATGGCGCAGCGACTTCACGCTCAAGCCGCGGAGCTGGCGCGAAGGAGCGAAGAAGCTGAGACGGCCAATCGAGCGAAAAGCGAGTTCCTCGCCGCAATGTCGCACGAACTTCGCACCCCGCTCAACGCGATAGGCGGCTATGCGCAGCTGCTTCAACTGGGTATTGGCGGACCCGTATCGGCCGAACAGAGAGAACAGCTCGAGCGCATTCAGCGCAGCCAGCACCATTTGTTAGGGATCATAAATGACATCCTGAACTTCAGTCGCGTCGAGGCGGGACAGGTAACCTATGAGTTAGCACTGTTCGAGGCGAGCGAGGTCATAGAGGCCGTCGCCCCGATGGTCGCACTCCAGGCGCAGGCCAAACGCATCAGACTGAAAGTGGCCGAGTGCTCCGAATCAATCGTTGCCATGGCCGACCGAGCCAAGGTCGAACAGGTACTTCTCAACCTTCTCTCGAACGCGGTGAAGTTCACGCCGGAAGACGGAGAGATCGAGATCGACTGCGGCATGACGGAAGACCACATGTGGATCAGCGTAACGGACACCGGCATCGGCATTCCTGCCGAGCAAATGGAGACTATCTTCGCACCGTTCGTGCAGGTTGGCCGGAGCCTGGCTAACCCGAAGGAGGGTGCCGGCCTTGGCCTCGCGATCAGCCGCAACCTGACGCGTGCGATGCATGGGGATCTCAAGGTGGAGAGTGTCCAAGGGGCCGGCTCGACCTTCACGTTGCATCTTCCACGGGCGCGCCAGGCTCTGGATCGAAGTGCTCGTACTGGCGGATCGTAACGATCACCGTCCGCGCCGATCACATCGCGTCGTAATGCAGTGAAGGTGCCATCGCCTCCCAGCTACGGTAGTCTGTTCCGCGTGTTCACCGGAATCTCGTTGATGGGATTCGGCGGCCCTAACGCACATCTGGCTCTTATGCTCGACGAGGTCGTCGAGCGACGCCGCTGGATTACTCGCGAGCATTTTCTCCACCTCGTAGCCGTCACCAACCTTCTGCCTGGCCCCAATTCGAGTGAAGTGGCCATTCACGTCGGCTACACACAGCGCGGATTGCGCGGCGGCCTCGTTACCGGGCTGGCGTTCATGGCGCCGACTTTCGTGTTCGTCGTCGTGCTGTCGGCGCTGTATTTCCGCTACGGGACGGTACCTGGCGTCGAACAGCTCTTCTGGGGACTCAAGCCTGCTATCGTCGCAATAATACTCGGCGCCGGATGGAAGCTCGGACGAACAGCCGTTACCGACGTACCGCTGTTCGTCATGGCGGCAGGGGGTTTCGCCGTTGCGGTCTGGCTCGATCGGTGGGAGGTCGCCGCGATGGCAGCAGGTGGTTTCATCAGCTGGCTGCTGTACCGCTCAGACTCAATGCCCGGGACCGCCGATGATCCGGAGTCGGAGGCCGCCACTCAGGTGTCCGAGTCCTCGTCGGATGACGATGGACGAACGGCGATCATGCTGCTGCCAGCGCTGTCAATACTCGGTTCGGGTGAGCTCGTCAGGTTGTTCCTGCTGATGGCTGGTATCGGCACGGTGCTTTTCGGAGGTGGCTACATGCTCATCGCACTGCTCCAGCCTTACGTGGTGGGTCAGTTCGGGTGGTTGACCGCCGATCAGTTTCTGGACGGTATCGCGCTCACACAGGTAGTGCCGGGGCCGATCGTGACGTTCGTCGCGTTCGTCGGTTACGCGGTTGGCGGAGTTCCCGGTGCGGCGGTGGCCATTCTGGGCATCTACCTGCCATCTTTCGCGGCCGTATTCGCGGTAGCGCCGTTCCTCGAGAGTTGGCGGCAACGGGCGGGGGTTCGAGCGGCGCTGATGGGAGTCAACGCCGTTGTCAGCGGTGCCATTCTCGGCGTCGCGGTGACACTGACGGCTCCGGCCGTGCCTGACGTGCTGGCTGGAGTTCTGCTCGTTGGCGTGCTGGTGGCGCAGCTTCGGTTCGGCGTACCCGCAATCTGGTTGGTTGCCGCGGGACTGGCCGCGGGCGTCGCCAGGTGGTTACTGACGACCTGATACTGCGGTGACGCGAGCTCTTCCGCGCCGGCGACCGCAGATCGCCTGGTTAGTCCAGGCGGCAACCGCAGATCTCGCGCCTCACGAGCTGGTTTGAAACACCGTCTTTCGCCACTGGTTGGGAACCCTACCGTCTCCGTTCCCTGCGAAGTAGCGCGTCTCACGCTTCAACGACCAAGAAACAGCAGAGGAACCGCCGATTACGCAGATTGCGCAGATTATGGCTCTGACAAGAGTGGCGTCGTTGCCGGTTCGGTAATGCAGATCATCGAGAATGTCGAGCCGCACATTCTGGGCATAACGAAATAGTGCTATCAATAGTTCTTAGCTGTCTGCGGAATCGCGGGTATCTTTGCTTCTCCCGGCTTCGATTGGACCGTGGTTTCTGGTGCAGATTGCCCGGAAGGCCATTCCGATGGCTGCACTGGTAAACTGCGCAACTGCACCCCGATTCCCGATTCCCGATTCCCGCCCTTCCTACCTGCCCGCCTTTCCTGCCTTTCGGAATGGCTGAGTTCGCTGGCACTCACTTGCGGGAAAGACCCGCAGCTTGAAGTTTCGGTTGATCACCACGCCACGTTCACGGGGACTTCTGAGGAGTACAGCAATGCGTCGAATAGCTTCGATCATGGCCGCGCTCTCGATCGCGGCTGCGCCGGCAATCGCTCAGCACGAGCACCACGGGGGGAGCGATACGCTGGGTACCGTTTCATTCCCCACCTCCTGCGCAGCATCCGTGCAGCAGCGGTTCGACCGCGCAGCCGCCATGCTGCACTCGTTCTGGTTCGAGGAGGCGCTCAGCGCCTTCCAGGCGATCTCGGATTCAGACCCCACCTGCGCGATGTCGCAATGGGGAGTGGCGATGACGCTGTGGGGAAATCCGTTCGTCAGGCTTCCTATCCCGGAGGATCGCCAGCGCTCTGGTCTGGAGGCAGCCGAGCGCGCGGCGGCGCTTGCCGTAACTGCGTCCCATCGCGAACAGATGTATGTCGACGCGGTGCTTGCGCTCTGGCGGGATGCGGACAGTCTGGATCACCTGGCGCGCCTGGCGCGGCACGAGGTGGCGATGCAAAAGCTGCATGAGGCGCATCCGGAAGATCCGGAAGCGACTGTGTTCTATGGCCGAAGCGTGATCGCCAACGCTCCGCCGACCGATCTCGAATTCAAGCGGCAGCGGTACGCCGCGTCGCTTCTCGAGCCGCTCTTCGCCCAGCAGCCTGATCACCCCGGGCTGGTCCACTACCTGATTCACACATTTGATTCGCCGGGACTGGCGCGCCACGGACTGACCGCGGCCAGGCGTTATGCGGACATTGCGCCTGCCGCGCCGCACGCCCTGCACATGCCATCCCACATTTTTACGAGGCTGGGATACTGGGACGAGTCGATCGCTACCAATCGCCGTTCGGCGGCCGCGGAACCCGATTCGAATGCGGCGGTGCATCCCAACGACTACATGGTCTACGCCTACCTGCAGCAGGGACGCGACGCCGAGGCCCTGCGAGTGGTCGAGCGGGCGAGGGCGGCTGCCGATCGCTTCTACGGTGCCATCCTGGGGTACAATGCCGTCGCGATGCAGGCGCGTTACCCACTCGAGCGCTCGGCGTGGGCGGAAGCGGCGGCGTTGCCGGTACCTGTCGGCTCCGCACCGTTCGTCGAAGCGATAGCGAGATTTGCTCGTGCCGTCGGTTCCGCGCGAAGCGGTAACGCCGCGCAGGCCAAGGTGGAGGTGGCTGCGCTCACTGCCTTGCGAGACTCGCTCGCCGCGCGCAAGGACAGCTATTGGGTGACCATCGTCGAAGCGCAGCGTCTGGCGGCTTCGGCGTGGATCGCACAGAGCGAAGGGAGATCCGATGAAGCGGTCCACCTCGCTCGCCAGGGTGCGGAGCTTGAAGAGACTGTGGAGAAGCACCCGGTCACGCCGGGTCCGCTCCTTCCTGCGCGGGAACTGGAAGGCGACCTGCTGCTGGAGCTCGGGCGCGCGGCTGACGCCCTCCGGTCCTATGAGAAAACGCTGGAGCGCGAGCCGCGTCGAGCCCGCGCGCTGTTCGGCGCTGCTCGTGCCGCGGAGCAGTCGAAGAATGTTTCCTCAGCCCGCAAGCATTACGAGGAACTGGTACTTCTCATGAAGGACGCCGACTCCTCTCGCGTAGAGGTGAAGAAGGCACGGGAGTTCCTCGCCCGCGGGACCTGATCCCCGCGGCTGAACTGAACAGCAGGAACCGCAGATTTCGCAGATTTCGCAGAAAAGGTCACGCTCCGGTGCCCATTCTGCGCGCTCGGCGAAATCTGCGTTACTGGCTGCCAGCCCATCTAGGCATTTTTACTCTCGTACGGTACTGACAGCCCGTCACTCGTACAGCAGGTAGGGCGCGCGATCGGCGGCGAATTTCCGGGCCTGTTCGCTCCAGGAGACGAGCAGCGCTTCCACACTACCCGCTTCCACCGCCGCGCGCAGCTCGTCCG
>CAZPCC010000123.1:0-4836 GCA_964584905.1 uncultured Gemmatimonadaceae bacterium
GCTACCGTCGGCCAGGTGACACCCCGACGGCTCAAATTATTCTCGGATCGGGGCTAGGAGCGCCTCCGACGGATCGGACCCAGAGCCCTGCGCCTTGGCCATTCGTGCCTGGGGCGGCTAGCGCTAGCTCCGCGCGCGCCCACGGCAGTCCGAGGCTTCGCGTCTCGGGATCCGGAACCGGCGCCGGGGGGGGCGTACCAATGCGGGCTACGACTGAAGCAACTGGGCGTAATCCCTGGAGTTCCCCCATTCCCGTGGACAGATTTTCCATCATAGGAGCGGGCCGAGCGCGGGCTACCTACCATGGGATCGCCCAAGGCGCGGGCAGGTTTGCAGTCCTGGCGCCTACGAGGATCGCTAAATGAAGAAGACAGCTCGTCTCTGTCGGACCCTTGGCGCTGCTGCGCTGCTCGTGTTGCCGGGCTTCGCCGCCATCGCCGCTGGCAGGCCCACCACCTTGACCACGTCCGCGATTGACTTCAGCACTACGCTGGTCTGCTCGGCCACTAACGTTGGGAGCACCCCGTTGGCCGTCAGCATTCAGCTGCTCAGCCCGCAGACCGGCGAAGCCCTTTTCAACTCGGTGACGGTGACGGCCACGCTCGAACCCGGCTTCGGCACGTCGAACGAGTTGACGTTGGCGGTTGGCTTCACATCCGGTTACTGCCGCGTCAGCTTCGCCGGTCCGCCTACTGCCGTGCGCGCAGCGGCATGCAGCAAGGCGGCGCAGAACGGCGGCTGTCAGGGCGTGTCCGAAGCGCGCTGAAACAGACGAGCGCTTCGCCGCGATGTGCGGCGTTGGAAGATCTCTGCCTATGCCGCTCCCTCCGCCACGAGGAGCCGGTAGGGAAGCGGCTGGCCCCAAACGACGCGGTGTAGGAAGAAGCCGAAGAGGCAGGAAGAGACGAGGCGCAAAACCCCGCGGAATAGCGGGGAAAGGTCCGGGCGGTGCCGAGCCTGTCCTGGGGATCCGTTCAGAGACGGACTAGTTGGCGGTGCGGGCAGTCTGGTGCGAACCCTTCTCTAGCCGCCGGTCCCTGTTTCACAGGGAAGATACAGGGAAACTGCTCGAATCCAGCTCCCGTGGAGCGCTCGTGCCCACGCCCCGGCGATCGTTCCGCGTTCTCCCCGAGCATTTCCCTGCGCCCACGAACAGGGAATTGCATCGGCGAACACGGATCCTCTCGATCGCGTTCAGGTGAACGACATCGCCCGCTTGCCCCGGGTGCGGGTCGGAGGCAGACTTGGGAGCCATGTCGAGCGATCTACGCGAGAAGCTGTTCGAGCTGACCGCTGCGGAGCGTCTCGAGCTGGTCGAGGAGCTCTGGGACAGCATCGCAGCCGAGCGTGAGAGGGAGCCGTTCCCGCTCTCGGCAGCGCAGCGTGAGGAGCTCGATCGGCGCATCCGGGAGCTCGACGAGCACCCCGAGCGTGCCCGGCCCTGGGACGAGGTGCGCGAGCGTCTCTGGGCGCGCAGGCGGGATTGACGCTTCCGCTCGTCCTCTCCGCGGATGCCGAGGACGACCTCCACGAGGCGACTTCCCGTACGCCGTGCTGTATCGCCGCCAGGAGAAGCGGATCGAGGTGATCGCCGTCTGGCACGGTCACCGCGACCCCGAGGGCTGGCGCCGGCGGATGGAGTCCTCCCGGTAGCAGCACGTGTGATCACCGACCTTCGAGGTCGAAGAGCTCCCCGGCGAGCGCGCTCCGCTCGGGTTCCGGTGGTAGCGCACTAACCGATCGTCCGACGAAGGTAGCCTGGGAACCCCACCGGTTTCAGACTCCCCTTCACCGGAAGAGCCGAGCAGAATCGGCGCGATGCTGCGGGCGCTCGGCGTTCTCTTCGTCTCGATCCTGCGCAGCGCCGCCGCGCTGCTGCGCAGCCGGCAGGACCACGACATCGTCGAGCTCGCGCTCCGGCAGCAGCTCGCCGTCTACGTCCACCGGCACCCGAGGCCGCGGCTCTCGCCGCTGGATCGGGCCTTCTGGGTCGCGCTGTCCCGCCTCTGGCCGCAGTGGCGCACCGCGCTCGTCCTCGTTCGGCCGGAGACCGTCGTCCGCTGGCACCGCAAGGCCTTCCGCGGCTACTGGCGATGGATCTCGAAGCCCGGCCCGGGCCGGCCTCCGATTCCCGAGGAGACGAAGGCCCTGATCGTCCGGATGGCGACGGAGAACGGCTGGCGGGCCCGCAAGATCCAGGCGGAACTCGGGAAGCTGGGAATCGCGCTCGGGTTGACGACGATCTCCCGCTACCTGCCGAAGCTCGGTTCGGACACGGACCCGCAGCAGCGATGGATGACGTTCCTGAGAAACCACAGGGACTTGATCGCGGGGACGGACTTCCTCGTCGTCCCGACCGTCCGCTTCGAGCTCCTGTACGCCTGGTTCGTGCTCGACCACGGAAGACGGCGCGTGCTGAACTTCAACGTCACGGCGAACCCGACGGCCGCCTGGGTCGTGCAGCAGCTCAGGGATGCCTTCCCGGACCATCCGACGCATCGCTATCTGATCTTCGACAACGATGCGATCTTCTCCCCAGAGGTTGCGCGCTCCATCTCGAGGCTCGGACTTCGCCCCAAACGGACGGCGCTCCAGAGCCCGTGGCAGAACGGAACCGCCGAACGCTTCGTCGGGAGCGTGCGACGGGAGCTGCTCGACCACGTCGTCGTCCTCGGTGAGGACCACCTGCGACGGCTGCTTCGCGAGTACGTCGAGTACTACAACGCGGAGCGTGTTCACACCTCGCTCGGCGACGCTCCCGAAGGCCGCGCCGTTCAGGAACGGCCCTCAGATCAGGCCAAGGCGATCGGATTGCCGCGTGTCGGAGGACTCCACCACCGGTACGTCTGGGCCAACGCTACCTGATGCTCGGATTCATCGTACACGATCAGCCGAAGCGAGCGCGCGGACGAATAATGGGAACAGACAGCTGCGACCCCGACGGCGACGACGCCTCGCCCTGCTCGTCCAGCTTCGGGATCAGCTTCGAGATCGGGTCGTCGCCGCGTTTCAGCAGCAGGCTAGCGGCCAGTCTCAGGTAGCTCGCGATCTCGCGCCAGCGCCGGCTCCACACCCGCACGAAGCGCCAGCTGAGGAGCTTGCGCAGCGGCAGGTAGCCGTACTCGTAGAGGTCGAGCACCTGGAAGAAGATCAGAAAGTCGCGAATGCAGCCGCTGCGCACGTCCACCGACAGACGCTTGCTGGCGGAGAACACCGAGAACATCCTCTTGTAGAGGCAGTCCTTGAGGACCAGGGCCGGTACCACCAGGCGCAGCGAGTACTCCGCCGGACGCTCGTCCGTCTGGTAGACCTCTCGGCGGCCGTAGTCCACCACCCAGTGGGTTCCAGGTCGATCCTTCAGCTCGAAGACGACGATCGGTCGGAACAGCGCGCGCGACAGCCTGGGGATCGCCGCGATCTGCCGCTCGAAGTAGCGGGCGAAGGCTTCGAAGCGCAGCTCCACCCGATCCTCCAGCAGGTACTGCTTCTCGAGGATCGGCTTCTTGTCGATCGCCATCTTCTCGAGATGCACCTCCCGGCGCGAGTACCAGGTCTGGCGTGCGATGTCGAAGCCCTCCGTCTCGCTCCACGAGTCGCCGGCCACCATCACCGCGCACTCGCTGCCGTAGGGCCTGCGCGCGTCGAAGTAGGCCTTGACGTCGGTGGGCGAGACGACGGTCTCGTTGAACCGCCAGGTGTCCTTGTGGAGGAAGCAGTGCGCGCTGGCGAAGGGAACCGCGTATCTCGCACCGAGGAAGCGGGCCGCGTTCACAAAGTCGCGCTTGTAGTCTTCGTTGGAGCGATAGGCGAGCGCGTGGGGGTCTTCCGTGGTGATACACCAGGGATAGGCGGACGCCGAGGAGTGGCTGCGGAACATGAAGTCGATCGAGGGGTGATTCTTGATCACCTGCCGCAGCGGGAGGCCGGAGATCTTGCAGTCGTTCAGGTCGAGCAACGTGGTCCGGCCGTCGCTCACGACGAGCGCCGTGTCCATCATCAGGCCGTTCTGATAGGAGGTGAGCTCGAGACCGCCAGCGAGGCGCAGCGTCCTGCCGTGGGGCATCTCGACGACGTCGTCGAAGAAGATCCTGCCGTCGTCCAGCATGCGCGGGAAGTGACACTCGGGAATCAGCAGACGGGCCGATTTCGGCAGGCGGCGCAGCGAGGGGCCGTGGAAGTGGTCCCAGTGCAGATGGGTCAGGTAGACGTAGTCGACGTCCTCGAGGTGCTGCACCCACTCGGGCGGCTCGGGGTAGTTCCACCAGGAGCGCCAGTAGCACGACCCGACGAACCAGGGGTCGATCAACAGGCGGACGCCTGCGTGCTCGACGAGCATTCCCGCGTGGCTGATCAGGCTGAACTTCATCGCGCGCCCCCTCGACGCTCGGCCCGCCTGTTCAGGAGGTGGCGGAAAGTTCCGGCCGGTGGCGCGATGGGCTCGGGATTTGCGCCCTCGTTTCCCGCGCGCAGCCGGGCCCCGTGGGGTAGCGCCGATCCCGTAGTGTGCCAGAACTCAGCCCTAGGGAATCGGCCATGAAATCAAGAGGTTGGCAGCACGGGGGTTGCGAGATTGTGAGCCCACAACCGAGCTAGCGTGTCGCGATGATCCCTCTCCCGTTGCAGTTCCTGCTTGTCGTGCTCGCCGGATGGGTGAGCCGCCAACAGGAGGAGGTGATCGCCTACCTGCAGGCCGAGAACCACGGCCTTCGCGAGCAGCTGGGTGGTAAGACTCTCCGGTTCACGGACGCCCAGCTATGCCGTTTGGCGCGAGTCGCGCACCCAATCGGCCGTCGACGGCTCACGGAAGTAAGAAGCGACGCTCTGGCCGGCCCCGAA
>CAZPCC010000124.1:0-5168 GCA_964584905.1 uncultured Gemmatimonadaceae bacterium
CGACAGCCTTCACGACAACCTCGCGGCCATGCGCGAGGCCGGCTTGCCGGTGGACGTCGCCAATCCGACCGCGACGATCTATCTGAGCGCGCGGTTCACCCTGAAGGGGCGGCGCACGCTACAGGGAACCGTACTGCGAGACGATGAAGCGGTTCGTACCTATCTACTCCAGGAAGCCGGGTTCGCCGCCGTTCCGTTCACCGCATTCGGTGTCAATGGAGACTCCGGCTGGTTCAGACTTTCGGTAGGAGCCGTGTCGCTGCCGCAGATAGATGCCATAATGCCCCGGCTGCGAAACGCGATCGCCGCCACTGTCCTGTGAACAGGAAATAGGAAACAGGAAATAGGAAACAGGAAATAGGAAATAGGAAATAGGAACAAGATAGGCAATGGATTGCGGGATCGAATCATTCCCCAATTCCTGGTTCCTAATTCCTTATTCCTAGTTCCTAATTCCTAGTTCGTAGAGTTCCAATGCCCGAACTTCCGGACATCGCTGCCTATCTAACGGCGCTGGAGAGCCGGGTTCTCGGCGAGCGGCTGGAAATGCTCGAGATAGCCAAGCCGTTCGTGCTCCGCACCGTCGATCCGTCTCCTGCGGCATTTGCCGGTACACGCGTCTGCGCGCTCCGCAGGATCGGCAAGCGCGTGGCACTCGGCGTGACCCTTGCCGACGGCCCGCGGCAGCCTGGCGATATTGATGACAATGCGTTGGCCGGGACGCGCATGTGGATCGTGTTGCATCTGATGATTGCCGGCCGGCTGCGCTGGCGCCCGCCCGGGCCCAGGATTCCGGCGTCGCTCGTACTCGCCCGCCTGCAGTTCTCGTCAGGCGTATTGCACTTCACCGAGGCTGGGAGCAAGCGCCGCGCATCGATGCACCTGGTGCTGGGGGACGAGGCGCTCGCTCAGTTCGAGCGGGGCGGCCTCGAGGTTCTCGAGGCAACCGCGGAGCAGTTCAAGGCGCGGTTGCGGAGCGAAAATCATACGCTCAAGCGGGCCCTCACCGACCCCCGCCTGTTCAGTGGAATCGGCAACGCCTACTCCGACGAAATTCTCCACGCCGCTCGGCTCTCTCCGCTAACGCTTACGCAACGACTGAGCGAGGAGGAGGCCGAGCGCCTGTACGCCGCCGTGGTCTCGACGATGCGGAGCTGGAGCGATCGCCTGCGTGAGGAGGTAGCGCGCGCATTCCCGGAGAAGGTGACCGCCTTTCGCGAGGGCATGGCGGTGCACGGCCGGTACGGGAAACCGTGTCCTGTATGCTCTTCACCGGTGCAGCGAATTCGATACGCGGACAACGAGACCAACTACTGCGCTCGCTGCCAGAACGAGGGACGCCTCTACGCCGATCGCGGGCTTTCTCGTTTGCTCAAGGAGGACTGGCCGCGGTCGCTGGACGAGCTTTCGTAATCCATGTTCCTGGAGTAGAGTCGTATACGGCACCTTGCAGTTACGTCTGCGCTGGCGCATTATGGCATATGTCCTTAACACCTGTTAAGTCAGGTAGAGACAAGGCTCTGGCCGCCGCGCTGCAAGTTCTTGGCTCACATGGTGTTGCTGAGTTGACCATGCGAGCGATTGCTGACGCGGCAGGAATGACCGCGCCAGCGCTATACTGGCATTACCAGGACAAGAACGCCCTTCTTCGTGACGTGTATCGCTCGGTGACCGCGTTTTACCGCGATCATGTTTACGCGACCTTGCCGAGTGAGGGGGCGCTGGCGCGACTCAAGGCAGTACTCGAGGCCTTCCGCACGTTCGCGGTTGCCGAGCCTCACTATCATGAGCTGTTGTTCCTCACACAGCTGGGATCGAGCGCGCCGAGCAGGCCGAGCAGCAGTATTCAGATACTCGTTGACAGGGTGCGCGACTGCATGCGGCAGAACGAGTTACGTGAGGATGATGTGGCTTCGGTCGCCCTGACCGTCCATGGCCACGCGCAGGGATTGGTGCTGCTTTACCGGCACCATCACTTTGAGTCCGAGGGTACCTTTGCCGCGTTCTATCGTCGTTCGGTGCAGAGGCTTTTGCTCGGCATCGCTCGCTGATGCCAATTGTTCTTTTCCTCGGGTGTTCTCCTTAACATGCGTTAAGGAGAACTTCTTTTGAGTGTAGCGTAAATGAGGAGAGCGGCGGGAAACCCTCCCGCCGCTCTCCTTCCAGTTACGCCGCCGGTGGTCAGCGTCGGACGCTTACAATGGAACCGCCGCTACCGTGGCAGCTTCCACCCGCCGCCGCAGATCAACGACCTCATGCGTGGGGTGAAAGAGCATCACCGGGCACGGAGCCGTGCGCAGCACCTTGTCGGCCACGCTTCCCATGACGAACCGCGATACGCCTCGCCGTGCATGCGTTGTCATGGCTATGACGCTGGCACCGATCTCGTCCGCGACCGCCGTGATGGCCGCGGCCGGCGAGTCCCTGACGACCAGTTGCTCGGTTACGACCGCGCCGAGATCGCGGATCCGTTCGGCTTCGGCATGCACCAGCGCCTCCGGTTCCATCTCGGCGCGCCGACTCGACGTTACTGTGGGATAGTGGAACTTCGGAGCGGCCAGGGGACTGAGCACGCGCAACAGCGTGTACTCCACCCCAACAACGCCGAACGCTGCGAGAGCCTGGTCGAGAATTTCCTCGCTCGCCACCGTCCCATCGAGCGGTATCAGCACCCGCTCTGCACGGAATGGGGCAGCGAAGTTCGGCATGGACAGCGGAGGCTTGATCAGCAGTACCGGGGTCGGTGACTGGCGAACCACCCCATCCGCCACGCTGCCCAGCCACACGCGACTGAATCCACCGCGGCCATGGGTCGACATGACGACCAATGCCGGCTGCGTCTTTATGATTCTGCGCAGCAGTAGTGGCGTCGGTGTGCCGAACAGACGTGTCAGGCTGACCGGAACGTCGGCCGGCATGCGCGCGTGAAGCTCCTCCAGGTACTGCTTTCCGTCGACGCCGAGGTGGTTCTGATCGAACGTGACCAGAAGCTCCGGCGAGATCCACGGGACGGGCGCACGGTCGACGATTACCAGCTCGAGTGCGGCCCCGGTGCGGCGCGCGACGGCCAAGGCAGCTGGAAGCGCGTGCTCGGCGAATGGCGAGCCATCAAGAGGAACGAGGATCGTGCGTGACATTAGGCACCCTGCGTGTTGGATAGTGCATACAAGGTGCAATGATTCGATACGGCTGCATATCGGGGAGGCGCTGATTTTCTGTAGGGGAGATTCGGACAGAGTGACGGCAGAATGGCGACCCCGCCGCCATTCTGCCGCTACATGCCGTCGGAAACGCCCAGGCAATGGTCCGCAGAGCGGCGCTGCCGTGATACTCTGTTGCTATTGCCTGCGGAATCGATAGGCGAGCTTCAGAAACAGTCCATCCGCCTCCCGGCGCAATCCGCCGAAAGATGTGGCGCTCGGAGTTTCATGCGCGCTTATGTATCCCAGGTAGGCAACGGTACCCGGAGTCGGTTCGAACGAGATGAGCCATTCGTGGCGAAAGAAACCTCTGGCTTCCGGCGCGGTGAGAATCCCGCCGACCGCCAACAGGGATCCGGAGATCGGGTCGCGCAAGGCATCTCGCCGCACGGAGCGATACTCGCCGATCGCCCTGACGAACAGCGATCGCGTGAGCTGGTACTCGGTGCGCAACCGCGGAATGATGGTGCGAGCGAATTCGCTGCCGTCGCGCTCGCGCACGAGGCGCGAGTACACGGCTTCGGCGGAGATACGGATGCTCGCGGTGGGACGGAGTGACACATCGAGCTCGAGATCGGTCTCGACACCCTCGGCCGCCTCGTCGAAGATGACGACCGCCGACCGGCGAGCCTCCACCTCGGCACTGGCCAGAGACCAGATCGGCGAGCCGACCTCGATGGCATAACCATAGAGGCCGCGAATCTCCTCGGGTGGCACGAATGCCACTGCACCGGCAGGCGCGGTGATGGTGATGCCCGCATATTCTTCGGGCTCGAAGCGGAAGAACTCGCGGTCCACGTTGGCCTCGACCGACCAGCCGCCGCGCAAGTTCATGTCGAGCGAGAGCCCGTCTTCACCTTCCAGGCGGCTGCCCCGGCCCAGATCGTGGTAGCGCCACGAGTATTCGTGGCTCAGAAAGCTCGACATGGATTCAACCAGCGATCCCCGCGCGCCATACCAGCTCAGACGGTTTCGTATACCGGCATGGGAGATACCGCGGCGCGGCACGAAGCCAAGCGCGCTCACGAATTCGTCGCCAATGCCGTTGAGCGAATAGTTGAAGCCGAAATGCCGTCCGGTGCGATCCACTTCGACGTTCCATAACGGGTCGCTGCGCGTGGAAACCGCGTCTCGCGTCCACGCCGCACCAAGCTGGGCCTCGGCCACGTACAGGCGCTTGAAGACGATTCGCGCGTCGGCCGAAGCGACGCGGTTGTAGTCATCGCCTAGCTCATAATCGGTGAGAGTCAAGCCGATTACCGAGTTGCGCATGATGTCCCGCCTTACGCGGGTGATGTTCGCCAGCGCATTACGGTCCGTCCGCTCATCGACGGCGGTGAGATGCGCAATGGAGAAACGCCCGAACTTTCCGGTGAACTTTCCACCGCCAAGCGGGTCGGCGATGCGCCGGGTGTACACCAGATTCTGCGGCGTGGAAAACAGCTCGATACCCTCGAGAAAAAAGGGCCGTTTCTCATCGATCTGCTGGTCGAACCGCTCATTCTGAGTCACGAGGCCGGCATCGGACTCCACCTGGCTGAAATCGGGATTGATCGTGGCATCGATCGTCAGGTTGGTGAGGCCCAGCTGCAGATTGGCGCCGGTCGAGAAATCAGTGTCCGCGCGCTCGAAGCGACCGTTTACCTCGTCACGCACCCCGTCGGAAATCGCCGTTATGAATGGCTGGGCCTCCCAGACGACTCCCCGCTCCAGCGCCGTGAGGCCCCGCATCACTCCCGACTGCGCGAGAAAGCTCGCGCCGGCACGGCGGGCGTCGGTCCACGTGTCCTCGTAACCGGTGGCGGCGCTAATGCGACTTATCTGCAATCCCCACTGCTGCATTTCGCCGGAGCCGAATCGCAGGCTTGCGAATGGGATGCGAACTTCAACCACGTAGCCCGAGTCGGTCAGCTCGCCGCGCGAGTCGAAAACGAAATCCGGACTCAGATCGGTAGATCCGCCAAAGCC
>CAZPCC010000125.1:0-39607 GCA_964584905.1 uncultured Gemmatimonadaceae bacterium
GGGTCAGCCCGCAAAACTTAATCGCGACGGGCACGGCCGACGCGCGCCACCGACGCCAGCTCCGCCGCGAGCGCGGCGGGATTGGGTGAGGCGGACAGCGCGCTCCCTACCAGCAGTGCATCGGCACCCATCCTTGCGAATTCCACCGCGTCGGCAACGGTTGCAATGCCGCTCTCGGCAACGGCAATGCGATCGCCGGGAATGAGTGGAAGAAGCCGCGCCGCCACCGTGCGATCCAGTTCCAGCGTCTCGAGATCCCGGCTGTTCACGCCGATTACCGATCCCGGCAGCGCGAGCGCGCGATCGAGCTCTTCTTCCGACCGAACCTCGACGAGTGTCTCCATGCCGTAGGACTGCGCGACCGCGGCGAGATGTGGAAGCTCCGCGGGTGGAAGAGCTCGCGCAATGAGGAGCACTGCCGAAGCTCCCGCCATCCTTGCTTCGGCAATCTGAAGTGGGTCGATGATGAAATCCTTGCGGAGAATCGGCAGCGTTGTCCCACGGCGGACCTCCGTCACGTCGGCCAGGGCGCCGCTGAAGTGCCGCTCCTCGGTGAGCACCGATATCGCCGCTGCGCCTCCGTTCTCGTATGCGCGGGCTTGAACGCCGATCTCCAGCCCGGAATTGATCTCTCCCCTGGAGGGTGAGCGGCGCTTGATCTCAGCGATCAGCGCGAGCCGATCGCGCCGAAGTGCGACGGCGAACGGAGGGTGCGATGGTGCGGCCATCGCGGCCGCCCGCAGATCCCCCCCGGTTGGTTTCAGTGCCTCTACGCGTTCCCGTGCCTCGCCAATGATGCGGCCGAGCATCCCGGACGGCGGCGCCCAGCTTCTGGTCGGTGCTTGCACTTCGGTTCCTGTTCGGCTATTGTAGTTCTTCGGCGTCCCTTCGGTCGGCGCAGGCGATTCCATCTCGAGTAGCGAGGACACGGCATGCCACTCACCAAGCGGCAACGGGAGATACTCACCTATCTCACCGAGTATTCGGAAGAGTGCGGCTACGCGCCGAGCTTCGAAGAGATCGCGCGCAAGTTCAACTATAACTCGCTAGCCACCGTTCACGAGCATCTGAGCAATCTCGAGCGAAAGGGATACATCAAGCGCTCGTACAACGAGAGCAGGGCCATCGAGATCCTGCCCTCCGACGCCAATCCACGCGCGGTCGATCTGCCGCTGCTCGGCCTGGTCGCGGCAGGCATGCCTATCGAGGCAGCGACGCACCACGAGTCGGTATCGGTTCCCGATGACTTCGTGCGCCGCGGCGGCTCGCACTACGTGTTGCGCGTGCGCGGAAACTCGATGATCGACGAGCAGATCCGGGACGGGGATTTCGTGGTCGTGCATGAGCGCCGCAGCGCTGACAACGGCGAAATGGTCATCGCGCTCATCGACGGCACGTCCGCCACGGTCAAGAAGTTCTACCGTGAGCGGGACGGCCGCATCCGGCTTCAACCCGCCAACGAGGCGCTGGCCCCCATTTACGTGCACGAGAACGACATCACCATTCAGGGTGTAGTCGTCGGCGTGCTGCGCCGTTATTAGCGGTCGTCAGGCACCGGTAGCCGTTGCGCGGCGCAGGCGATCGAGCGCTTCGATTCCGGCGCCGCGCCCAAGCGCATCGGTAGCGGCCCGCACTCCTTCGCCAAAATCCCCGGCTCGGCCGGCAACGTAGAGCGCCGCGGCAGTATTCAGCAGCACGGCGGAGCGTGCCCCATCGGCGCGGCGTCCGGCGAGCACGTCCTCGATCGTGCGAGCGTTCTCCGCGGGCGTCCCGCCGGCCAGCTCGGCAGCTGTGGCGCGCGGCAGGCCGAACTCCTCCGGCTCTACGGTCCACTCACGCACGGTACCGGCGCGCACCTCGAGCACCATGGTAGGGCCCATGGGCGAGATCTCGTCCATTCCCGGCTCGCCGTGCACGACCAGCGCGTGCACACTCCCCAGCGATGCCAGCGCACCTGCCAGCAGCGGGAGCCTTCCGGGCTCGGCAACACCCACCACCTGTCGGCCGGCTCCGGCGGGATTGGCGAGCGGTCCAAGCACGTTCATGACCGTCGGAATGCCCAGCTCGCGCCGAATCGGACCGACGTGGCGCATCGCCGGGTGCATCAGCGGAGCAAACATGAACACGATCCCCGCTTCTTCCAGTGAGCGCACCATTTCCTCAACCGACATCTCGATCCGTACTCCTAACGCCTCGAGCACGTCGGCGCTGCCGCAGCTGGTCGTGAACGACCGGTTGCCGTGCTTCGCCACACGCACACCCGCTCCCGCGGCGAGGAGGGCGGATGCCGTTGAAATGTTGAACGTGGGGATCCGGCCGCCGCCGGTTCCGCATGTGTCCACCAGCGCCTGGGCATCCGCCGCCGGCAACGGGAGCATTGCGTTGCGGAGCGCACGCGCACCGCCCGCAACCTCCTCCGTCGTCTCGCCCTTCACTCGCAAGGCCATCAACACGGCCGCTACTTGAGCCGCGGTCGCCTCTCCCTGCATCATCACGTCGAATGCCGCGGTGGTTTCGTCGGCGGTCAGCGATTCATGCGCCGCCAGCCGTCGAATCGCCAGGCGGAGCGGTTCAGCGGACATTCAACGCCGCCAGCAACCGGTCAGGGAGCGCCGCGTTCTCGGCGATCACCGAGATCAGCAATGCCAGTGTGCGGACGCGGTCCACGTCCTCTTCCATGTAAACCCCGCGTTGCGCGCGATTCGTCAGATTCACCACACCTATCAACTGGTTTCGGTATACGAGCGGAAACGAAATGAACGAGCCGGTGGTGAAGTACTCATCCTTTAGATAGGGATGCTGGGCGGCGTCGGCCACATCGCGTACGAGCACCGGCTCGCGCCGCTCGGCGACCTTGCCCGCCACCCCTTCGCCGAGGCGTATGCGCATGCCGCCAAACACATCGGGTGGCAGGCCGCGGGAAGCGCCGAGATAGAGCATCCGGGGCTCCGGAGCACGAAGCATGATCGAGCAGCGCTGCGCCTGCATGTCGTCGCCGAGCAGTGCAACCATTCCGTCAGCCAGCATACACGGATCGGCGGTGGATGCGTCGAGCGCAAGCACACGTTCGACCAGATAAAGGGAACGAGTCTTCTGTCGCGCAATCTCACTGCGCCGGTGGAGCTCTATGTTGGCTCTCTCGAGCTGCTCTACGGCGGCCGCTGCCTGCTGCTCCATGATCTTGGCGCGCCTTGTCGCACGACGGGCTTCTTCCCGCCGCTTGGCGGCCTCCTGTTCCAGCGCGATGAGCTGTTCTGGTACCACCGGCCGTGCAGTTGGGGTCAGCATCGCTTCGCGCTGCTGCTCGAGCTTGTGCATCTGGGTCTCGAGGGTGTGCAGCTTGGCCAGGTAGTCGGCATGTACGCGCTCGGTCACGTTTTCGAGCGTGCGCACTGCCTCTTGTCGCGCTTCATGCTCGGCATATCTCGCGAACGCCAGGTCGAACAACGCTGCGGCTGGCGCGAATCGCTCGAGTACGCGCGCACCGAAAATCCGGCGCGGCTCGTAAAGGGCCAGTACGGCCGCCAGCGATCCATCGGCGGTGAGCCCTCGCAGGGCGAGCATTCCGCCATCGACGGACGGATTGAGGGCTAGCAGCCGCGCGTACTGTTCGGAGTCATCGCCGAAGTCGGCGAACCGGCCTCCGTGCATGATCTCGCTGCGAAACCTGGCCGGGATGTGGTCGAATGCGGTGCCTCCAGCGAGCTTGTCCACGCCGCCAGAAGCGTTGGGAACCATGGCATCGCCCAACATCTTCTTGCGTGGATTGTAGCGCAGCAGCGTGACCCGGGCGGAGCGATCGAGCTCCTCCAGAGCCTCGCCCAAGGCGACCAGCCCCGCGTCCAGACTGGGTGACGCGCTCAAGGCGTGCGCCAGAGACGCGAGCGTGCGAGGCGGCATGTTGTTTGGGGACGGGCGAGCGGCGGAGGGTTCGCCGTGGGAATGTAGAGCGAGCTCGATGCGTGGTCAATCAGGAGGGCGTCACGTTGCTTGGCTCTCTCGCAGCCGGTAGCTTTCCCAGGTGACTGAGCGCGCGCACCAGCTGGTTTTGCATTACGACGGTGGTGGGTTCTCGGGGTGGCAGCGGCAGCCGAATGTGCGCACGGTACAGGGCGAGCTGGAGCAGGCGCTCCTGCGCTTGTGCGACACGCCGGTTTCGGTGCTTGGCGCCGGGCGCACGGACGCGGGAGTGCACGCACGCGGGCAGGCGGCGGGTGTGCGCGTTGCGGAGAGGTGGACGCGGGCCGAGCTCCGGCGCGCCTTGAACGCAGTGTTGCCGCCGGACATCTGGGTCGCCGCCGTTCACGAGATGCGCGAGCGCTTTCACGCGCGCTACGATGCGACCGCGCGGCGATACACTTATTACGTGGGTACGGACGAGGAGAGCCGGTCCCCATTCCGGCAGCGGTACGAGTGGGCGATGGGCCGCGAGCTGGACGAGTCGCTGCTCGAGCGTGCGGCCTCGGCGATCGTCGGCGAGCACATCTTCCGTGCATTCGCGGTGCGCGGTACGGCTCCCCCGGAGGACGAACATCGGTGCAAGGTGGAGCGGGCGGTGTGGCGGCGGCGGCGCGGCGGCTTCTCGTTCGAGATCGAGGCGAACCGCTTTCTGCACCACATGGTGCGATTCCTGGTTGGCACCATGGTGGACGTGGGGGGCGGCAAACGTTCAGTGGAGGACGTGCGGCGTCTCCTCGAGGCGGAGGACAACGGTGATACGTCGCCGCCAGCTCCCGCTCACGCGCTCTTTCTCGATGCGGTGATATATCCGTGCGAATGTTATCTCACATCGCCTCAATGATACGACCGTCGGCACTCCTGCTGATCGTCGCCTGCGCAGGCGGTGACATTGAGCCCGGCACTGAATCCCCTTCGCCGTTTTCGGTCGCGGAGGCACGAGCGGCCCAAGGGACCTCGACGCCGGCGGATCCACGCCGGCGGACACCGGTCACCGAGGCGATCGCGCGCGTGGCGCCGTCCGTAGTCACGGTTCAGACGCAGATCGTGTCGCGCGCGCCGGTCGATCCGTACGCGTGGTTCTTCGGCGGGTCAGCCGGGGGCTCGCAGCGCATCACACCGGGACTGGGCTCCGGATTCATCGTTCGCAACGACGGAATCATTGTGACGAATGCGCACGTGATAGAGGGCGCATCCAGCATCTCCGTCGCGATGTCGGACGGGACCACCCTGCCGGCCGAACTTCTCGGAGCCGACGAACCTAACGACATAGCGGTGCTCAAGATCCAGCGTAGCGGGCTTCCGGTGGCGACACTGGGGAATTCGGACAATCTCCTCATCGGCGAGCCGGCGATCGCGATCGGCAATCCCTTCGGTTTCGTGCTTGGCAATTCCGAGCCCAGTGTGACGACGGGAGTGGTGAGCGGCACCGGGCGCAACCTGATTGCCCGCACCCAGGAAGGGCAGATCTATCTGGACATGATCCAGACCGACGCCGCGATCAATCCCGGCAATTCCGGCGGTCCGTTGGTGAACGTGCTCGGTGAAGTCATAGGGATGAACAGCTCGATCTTCTCGCCGAGCGGCGGATCGGTGGGTATCGCCTTCGCGATTCC
The DNA here is from genome assembly GCA_964584905.1 of uncultured Gemmatimonadaceae bacterium. GTDB lineage: Bacteria > Gemmatimonadota > Gemmatimonadetes > Gemmatimonadales > Gemmatimonadaceae > JALZIF01. The sequence goes on from CAZPCC010000125.1 coordinate 5,574, forward strand.
GATCGACCGGGTAATTCGTGTCACCGATGACCTGATCGCGCACGGCGTGATCCGGCGGCCATGGGTCGGCATCAAGACGGAGCCACCGAAGGGTCTGTCGCCGCGTGAGGCGCTCACCGCCGGCGTGACGGTATCGTCGATCATTCCGGGCTCACCGGCGGCGGAAGCAGGGATCCGGCCGGGTGATGCGATCATCCGCGCCGGAACGCGGCCGCTACGGAGTACCTACGATTGGCAGGCGGTGCTTCTCGATGTGCGAGTCGGCGAGGAGCTCCGCCTGGCGCTCGAGCGCGACGGACGCGAGTTCAACGCCACCTTGCGAGTCGCGGATCTGCCGGAAGTGAGCGCTCCGCGTGTCGCCGTGCTGCAGGAGCTCGAGTTGGTTTCGATGACGCCGGCCATTCGCGCCGAGCGGGGGCTCACGGCGGAAGCGGGAGCGCTCGTCGTCAGCGCCAGCGAGCGGATTACCAACGAGATCGGCTTCCGGCCTGGCGACGTGATTCTGCAGGTGAACCGCGTGAAGGTCGAGCAGGCGGAGGATGTAAGGCGCGCACTCGATGCCTCAGCGGGCCGCGGCGTGATCCGCGTCTACTTCGAGCGGGACCGGCGAATCTACATGACAGATTTCATTCTCCGATGACCAACCCGGCGGCTCGCTACACCTCGCCACTGGCGGAGCGTTATGCGTCTCGCGACATGCTCGAGCTGTGGTCGCCGGCGACTCGCTACGGGCTTTGGCGACGTCTCTGGCTGGCGCTGGCCGAAGGCGAGCAGGCGCTCGGCGCACGCGTCGCGATTCCGGATGACGCCATCGCGCAGATGCGGGAACATCTCGACGACATCGACTTTGTCGCCGTCGCCGAATACGAAAAGCGGTTCCGCCACGACGTGATGGCACACGTTCATGCATTCGGCGATGTGGCGCCGGCTGCGCGGCCGTTCATCCACCTGGGTGCAACCAGTGCGTACGTCACCGACAATGCCGACCTGATCCTCATGCGGCGCGGGCTGGGTCTGCTGCGCAGCACTATCGTCGAATGTCTCCGCAGGTTGGCCGCATTCGCCGCGCAATGGCGCGACGAGCCGGCGCTCGCCTACACGCACCTGCAGCCGGCGCAGCTCACCACGGTTGGCAAGCGCGCCACGTTATGGATGCAGGACCTCGTACTCGACCTCGCCGACCTCGACTGGCGTGTCGAGGCCATGCCGTTGCGCGGCGTGAAGGGAACGACGGGAACGCAGGCAAGCTTTCTCGAGCTGTTCGCTGGGGATCATGAAAAGGTCCGGCAGCTCGATGCTTCGGTTACGCGCGCGATGGAGTTCGCGCATACGCTGTCCGTGACCGGCCAGACCTATACGCGGAAGCTCGACGCGCAAGTGCTGGGGGTGTTGTCTGGCATAGCTGCGAGCGCGGCCAAGTTCGCGGGCGACATGCGCATGCTGCAGGCGTTCGGCGAGATGGAGGAGCCGTTCGAGAAGGAGCAGATCGGGTCGTCGGCCATGGCATACAAGCGCAACCCGATGCGATCCGAGCGGATTTCCGGGCTCGCCCGGTTCGTCATTTCTCTCGAGGAGAACGCAAATCATACGCACAGCGTGCAGTACTTCGAGCGGACGCTGGACGACAGCGCCAACCGGCGGCTGGTGATACCGGAAGCGTTTCTGGCGACGGACGCAGTACTGCTCCTCGTCGCCGACATTACGCGCGGCATCGAGGTACACCCGGCGCGCATCCGGCGGCGGGTGAACGATGAGCTGCCGTTCATGGCTACCGAATCGCTGCTGGTTCGGGCAGTGGAGGCCGGGGGCGATCGGCAAGCGGTACACGAGGTGATCCGCCGGCACAGCATCGCTGCCGCCCGTGCCGTCAAGGACGACGGCGCGTCGAACGATCTGCTCGCCCGTCTGGCGAGCGACTCGGAATTTCCGCTGCGAGCCGACGCGCTGCGCGAGCTGACGGAGCCGATGCGGTTCGTAGGGCGCGCGCCGCAGCAGGTCGATGAATTCCTTGAGGCAGTGATCGAGCCGGTGCTCACCGGGGTCGAGGCGGGCGGCGCTGTGCTCGAGGCGCCACGCGTATGACGCCGATGGCGGTAAGCGATCTGCCGCTGGAGCGAGTGGCGCGCGGCAAGGTGCGCGACATATACGCGGTCGACAGCGAACGGTTGCTGCTCGTAGCCACCGACCGGGTAAGCGCCTTCGACGTGGTTATGCGTGAGACCATTCCGCATAAGGGCGCGGTGCTCACGCAAATCACTGCGTGGTGGCTCAAGAGGATCGGCGATCGCATCGCGCACCATCTGCTCTCGGCGGAGGCGGACGAGATCACTGACGCCGTACCGGCGCTTCGCGGACATCGTGAGGCGATTGCCGGCCGGGCAATGCTCTGCCGGCGCGCGCTCGTCTTTCCAATCGAATGCGTTGTGCGCGGCTATCTCGCGGGTTCCGCCTGGAAAGAATACCGAACCCTTGGTACGCTTGCCGGCGAGCCGCTGCCCAATGGGTTGCGCGAGAGCGACCGCCTGGATCCGCCGATTTTCAGTCCGGCTACCAAGGCGGAGAGTGGCCACGACGAGAACATCTCGATCGCGAGAATGCGCGAGGTGGTTGGGGCCGACGTGGCTGGCACACTCGAGAGCCACGCTCGATCGGTTTACGAGATGGCGCGCGCGACTGCCGAGCCGCGAGGTATCATCGTCGCCGACACGAAGTTCGAGTTCGGTCGCGCGAGCGATGGCGCGATTCTGCTCATCGACGAAGTGCTCACACCAGACAGCTCGCGATTCTGGCCGCGGGACGAGTACCAACCTGGACGGTCGCAGCCCAGCTTCGACAAGCAGCCGCTGCGCGACTATCTCGATGGTGAGCGGGTAGCCGGCCGGTGGACCGGCGACTATCCGCCGCCGCCGCTGCCTGACGAAGTAGTTCGTGCGACGAGCGAGCGCTACCTCGATGCGTTTCGCCGCATTACCGGAGCTGACCTACCCACCGGAGCCGATTGGTGAGTTTCGCCAGGGAAGGATACGTTTTCATAGCCATTGCCGTGACAATAGCCGCAGCGGCGTACGCGGGGGCGATCGCACGGCGCTCGTTCGGACTTTGGCTGGCGGCCTTCGTGCTGACCCTGCTCGCGCTCTGGGTAGCCTACTTCTTTCGCGATCCGGAGCGAGTCGGCGATCGTGGCGACGGGCTGGCCGTTTCGCCTGCTGACGGAAAGGTCATCATGATCACCGAGGTGGAGGAGCCGTCGTTCATGCGCGGCACCGCGCTGCGCATTTCGGTGTTCATGAACGTCTTCGACGTGCACGTAAACCGGTATCCGGTGAATGGAAAGGTCGCCTACCTCAATTACAACGAAGGAAAGTTCATCAATGCGGCGCGGGACAAGGCGAGCCTGGAGAACGAGCAGATGTCGGTGGGCATCGAATCGGGGCCTCACCGGGTGCTGACGCGCCAGATTGCCGGATTGATTGCTCGCCGTATCGTGACGTACTCGCAGATGGGCGACTCAGCCGTGCAAGGTGAACGGATGGGCATCATACGCTTCGGGTCCAGAGTCGATGTGTTCCTTCCGGCCGGTTCGAGACCGCTGGTCAAGGTCGGCGACCGGGCGGCGGCCGGTGTGACGGTGCTCGCGGAGCTTCCCCAGTGATGCGTCCGGTGCTCCCGCGCCCCGCGATGCGCCGGGCGGTGGTGCTGCTGCCTAACGGCTTTACGCTCGGAAACCTGTTCTTCGGCGTCTGGGCCATCGTCCTCGCCTCGCGCGGCGACTATAGTCAGGCATCGTGGATGGTGGTGTTCGGCGGCATCATGGATGCCCTCGACGGGCGCGTCGCCCGCATGACGAAGACCGGCAGCGCGTTCGGCGTGGAGCTCGATTCGCTTGTCGATGCGATCACCTTCGGGGTCGCTCCCGCCTTCATCATTTACTTCGCCGTGCTCAATCAGGAAGGGTCCGCCTGGCTCTTCTCCTTCATCTACATCGCCGCCGCGGTCATGCGGCTCGCCCGCTTCAACGTCGAACAGGGGGGGCGGGCGAAGACCGCTTTCCACGGTCTCCCCAGTCCCGCCGCGGGCATCACGCTGGCGTCGTACGTCTGGTTCAGCCAGTCCCCGCTCTACGATATGGTTGCAATTCCCGGCGTGCCCTGGCACGAGGCCATGCGCTGGGTGATGCTGCTGCTTGCGTTTCTGATGATCAGCCACGTGCTGTACCCGGCGATCACGAACATCGGCCTCCGGTCGCTGTCGCAAGTCACGCAGCTGCTGGTCGTGCTGACCGGAATGTCCATCCTCATCTTCCGCGTCGAGGAATACCTCTTCCCCGCTCTCGCCCTGTACGTCGTCTACGGTCTGGCGCGCACCGTGTTGCTAGGAGTCGTCGACCGGCTGCCGACCGGCGATCCGCTGTACGATCCCGACGACGACGAGGAAGAGGACGAATCGCTCGCCAGGCCTGTGTCCGTCGGTGAGGTTCCGGGCACCTGGCGTCATCGCAAGCGTCGGCGCGGGCGCCGGTCGCATCCACATTCCGACACTTCACCCGACTCCCTCGAATGAAGCAATTTCGCGTCGCCGTTCAAGTCCTGCCTCGGCGCGGGCTCCTCGATCCGCAGGGCACGGCGATCACCCACGCCCTGCACTCGTTAGGTTACGCCGGGCTGGCCGATGCGCGGATGGGCAAGCACATCGAGCTCGAGCTGGCCGCCACCGATGAAGCGGCAGCGGAGGAAATGGCGCGCGAAATGTGCGACCGGCTCCTCGCGAACCCGGTGACCGAGGACTTCGCCATCGCCGAGGTACGCGCGCTATGAAGTTCGGCATCATCACATTTCCAGGCTCCAACTGCGACTACGATGCGTATCACGCCGTCGCCGACGGGCTCGGCGAATCGGCCGTGTATCTCTGGCACAAGGATCACGACCTGCAGGGAGCCGACGCCATCGTGCTTCCGGGAGGATTCAGCTACGGAGACTACCTGCGCGCCGGGGCGATTGCGCGCTTCTCACCGATCATGCGCGAGGTGGCGACGTTCGCCCGCCGCGGCGGACCTGTGCTCGGCATCTGCAACGGCTTCCAGATCGCCTGCGAGGCAGGGCTCCTGCCCGGTGCCCTGATGCGCAATGCCGGACTCAAGTTCGTTTCCGATACAGTCAGTGTGCGCGTCGAGAACACAGACACGTTGTTCACCAATCAACTGGCCGCCGGCGACGTACTCAGCATCCCGATCGCGCACGCCGAGGGACGGTTCGTCGCCGATGAGGAAGCCCTCGCGCGGCTGGAGGGCGATGGACAGGTGGTGTTCCGGTACGTTTCGCCCGGGGGAGAGCGCGATCCCAGCGCGAATCCCAATGGGTCGATGAACGACATTGCCGGCATCGTGTCCGCCGCCGGCAATGTCCTTGGCATGATGCCGCACCCGGAGCGCGCGTCCGATCCGTTGCTGGGCTCGGATGATGGACTGGCTATATTTCATTCCGTGCTCGAGCGCGTCTCCGCCTAGTATCCCACCTGATCAACCGCAGCTACATCGTGAGGCAGCGATGAAAGAAGAGAAGCCCAGTCGCAACGAAGACGAATACTTCGTCAAGATGGATGCCGAGCTGTTGAAGGCTCAGCGCGCCAAGCTCGATGCCGACAGGCTCAAGGATGAGCGCGCCATCCACTTGATGAAATGCCCAAAGTGCGGCGCCGACCTGGCAGAGCGTGAAATGCACGGAATCAAGATCGATCAGTGCACCGAGTGCAGCGGCATCTGGCTCGACAAAGGCGAGATGGAGATGCTTCTGCAATCGGAGGAGAGCGGAATCAGCCGGGTGGTGCGCGATCTGCTGGGTGTACGATTCCGGTGAGCGTCTCTCCGCGCCCCGGCGACCCGGTAATCACTCCCGCGCTCGTCGCCGAGCACGGTCTCACGCCTGACGAGCATCAGCGGCTGATCGCCATCCTCGGCCGGGAGCCGACGTTCACCGAGCTCGGCATCGTAAGCGCACTCTGGAACGAGCACTGCTCGTACAAGCACTCCAAGCTCGTGCTGCGCACCCTGCCGACCCGGGGGCCGCACGTGCTTCAGGGGCCGGGTGAGAACGCCGGTGTCATCTCCATCGGCGGCGGGCTGGCGATCGCGTTCAAGATCGAATCGCATAACCACCCGTCGGCGGTCGAGCCGTACCAGGGCGCGGCGACCGGTGCGGGAGGCATACTGCGCGATGTCTTCACGATGGGTGCCCGGCCGATCGCGATGCTCAATTCGTTGCGCTTCGGTTCGCTCGACAAGCCCCGCGTGCGCTACCTGTTCGGCGGGGTGGTGAAAGGGATTGGCGACTACGGAAACTGCGTTGGTGTTCCTACTGTCGCCGGCGATGTCGTCTTCGATCCATCGTACGAGGGGAATCCGCTCGTCAACGCGATGTGCGTGGGGCTGCTGCGCGAAGACGAGCTCATTCGCGCGAAGGCGGAAGGCGTAGGCAATCCAATCCTCGCCGTCGGCGCGCGCACGGGACGCGATGGGATTCACGGCGCCTCGTTTGCCTCCGAAGATCTCACGGAGGCGAGCGATAGCAAGCGCCCTCGCGTGCAGGTCGGCGATCCGTTCACCGAGAAACTCCTGCTCGAGGCGAGTCTCGAGCTCATCAACAGCGGGCACATCGTCGCCATTCAGGACATGGGCGCCGCGGGGCTCACCTCATCGTCAGCCGAGATGGCTGCGCGCGGTGATGTGGGAGTCGTGATCGACACCGCAAAGGTGCCGGTACGTGAAGAGGGGATGACGCCTTACGAGATTCTGCTCAGCGAGTCGCAGGAGCGGATGCTCGTCGTGGCCAAGCGCGGGCGAGAAGATGCGGTACGGGAAATACTCGAGCGCTGGGACCTGAACGCCGCGGTGATCGGCGAAGTCATCGCCGAGCCGGTCTACCGGGTGATGGAGGGGGACAGGGTCGTCGCCGAATTTCCCGGATCCCGGCTGGTCCACGATTGCCCGCTGTACGACCCACCGTACCGCGAATCGCCGTCGATCGCCGCCTTGCGTGAGAGGGATGTGCACGCGGTGCCCGAGCTTGCCGCCGAGTTGGATCCGGCCTGGACGCTCGAGCGCATGCTGGCCTCCCCGACCATCGCCAGCAAGGCCTGGGTCTATCGCCAGTACGACAGTACGGTGCGCACCAGCACCGTCGTGGGTCCGGGTCGCGGTGACGCGGCTGTCCTTCGAATCAGGGGTACCGATCGCGCCATCGCCGTCAAGACGGACTGCAATGGGCGTTATGTGTACCTGGAGCCGCGAACCGGGGGCCGCATCGCCGTCGCCGAGGCAGCACGCAACGTCGCCTGCACCGGCGCCCGCCCCATGGCCATCACCAACTGCCTCAATTTCGGAAATCCGACACGCCCGGAGGTCTTCTATCAGTTCCGCGAAGCGGTTGGCGGCATGGGTGAGGCCTGTGAGGCACTCGGTACGCCGGTCACCGGAGGAAACGTCTCGTTCTATAACGAGAATCCTGACGGCGCCGTGTATCCTACTCCCGTCGTCGGCATGGTTGGCATGCTCGAGTCGCTCGCCCACGTTACGCGCAACACGTTCCGCCAGGATGGCGATGCCATCGTATTGCTGGGTGAACCGACGGACGAACTGGGCGGCAGCGAGTACCTCGCGCACATTCACGGCGTAGTCGCGGGGCGGCCTCCCCGATGCGATCTCGCGCGGGAGCGCGCCGTTATCGACGCGCTGCTCGAGGCTATTCGCGCTGGTGATGTTCGCTCCGCCCATGACTGCAGTGAAGGCGGATTGGCAGTGGCCATCGCCGAGAGTGCGATCGGCGATCGCACGCGAATGATGGGCGCGGACATCGAGCTGTCGGCATTCGCCGGCCTGCCGCTTCGCGCCTTGCTGTTCGGCGAGGCGCAGGCACGAATCGTCGTGAGCTCACCGGCGCCGGCGCAAGTCATCGCGGTCGCCGAGCGGCACGGCGTTCCAGCGGCGCGCATCGGTACCGTGCGTCAGGGCAGCGACCGTCTTCGGTTCACGATAGGCGACCGCATTGTGATCGCATCCCTCAGCCGGCTCGGTGAAGCGTTTCATAACACCATTCCGGCAATCATGGGTGCGTCGCCCGCGGAAGCCGCGGTGCTGGAGCATCATCCTTCGGTAGCGACAGTCTAGGCGGAGTCATGTGCGGAATATTCGGTATTCGGGGGCACGGTGACGCGGCGGGCATCGTGCAACTCGGGCTGTATTCATTGCAGCATCGCGGCCAGGAGTCGGCCGGAATAGTGGCGGTCGACTCCAGCGGCACGGCGAAGGCTCGCCGGACCATGGGACTGGTCGGCGAGGGATTCTCGGATGAGGACATGGCTGCCCTTGGCGGATCCATCGCCATCGGCCATACCCGATACAGCACGGCCGGAAGCTCGTCGATCGACAACGCCCAGCCGGTACTCGCCCGATCGCGCGGCGGCCACATCTCGCTGGCGCATAACGGCAACCTGACGAATGCCACCGAATTGCGAAACGGGCTCGAGGAGGAGGGAGCGATTTTTGCCTCCACGATGGACTCCGAGGTGCTCGTCCATCGGATCGCCCGCTCGAACGCAACGACGCCTGCCGGGCGGGTCGCCGAAGCGCTCGACGGCATTGAAGGGGCGTACTGCCTGCTCATTCTGCTTGGCGACGTAATGCTCGTCGCCCGGGATCCCCGCGGCTGGCGGCCGCTGGTGCTCGGCCGCCTCGGTGATTCGTACGTCGTCGCATCGGAATCCTGTGCGCTCGACATCGTCGGCGCCACCCACCTTCGGGATGTCGAGCCTGGCGAGATAGTCACGATCGACGACGAGGGATTGCACTCGATGCGGCTGCCAATCGAACGGGAGCTTCGCAAGTGCGTATTCGAGTACGTCTACTTTGCGCGGCCCGACTCTCGTATCTGGGGAGGCTCGGTGGATCGCGCGCGCCGGGCGCTTGGCCGTCAGCTGGCCATCGAAAAGCCCGCGCCCGACGCCGAGCTCGTCTTCAGCGTTCCCGATTCCGCCAACTCGGCGGCACTGGGATATGCCGAGCAGTCAGGGCTTCCCCTCGAGCTGGCGCTCATCCGCAACCACTACGTGGGACGCACCTTCATCCACCCCACGCAAACGGCGCGCGATGCGAAAGTGCGAGTGAAGTACAACGCCGTCCGCGAGGTCCTCGAGGGCAAGAGCGTCGTAATGATCGACGACTCAATCGTGCGCGGCACCACCACGCGCGGCCTGGTGACGATGGTGCGGGCGGCCGGTGCGCGGGAGGTTCACATGCGGGTGAGCTCGGCCCCGATTACCGGCCCGTGCTACTACGGGATCGATACCCCCTCTCGCGAGGATCTGATCGCCGCCAATCTGTCGAACGAGGAGATCGCTCACCACATCGGTGTCGACTCCCTCGGCTATCTGTCGCTCGATGGCATGCTCGGAGCGGTGCCCCATGGGCCAACGGGATTCTGTCATGCGTGCTTCAGCGGCGACTATCCCACGGCGCCACCCAGCGATCCTAACAAGCTGCGCTTCGGCTGCGGCTGCTGAGGAGAACCGCATGACGCAGCTGGTTTACTTCTTCGGTAACGGCAAGGCCGAGGGCAAGCGGGAGATGAGAGTCCTGCTCGGCGGCAAGGGCGCCGATCTCGCCGAGATGACCAATCTTGGCGTGCCGGTGCCCCCCGGCTTCACCATAGCAGCCTCGGTGTGCGTGGAATTTCTCCGCGGCGGCACCTACCCTGCCCGCCTGCCTGACGAGGTCGATCGCAACATCGAGCGGCTAGAGGCCGCGGCGGGCCGACGGTTCGGCGACCTCGAGCATCCGCTGCTCGTTTCCGTTCGGTCGGGGGCGGCGGTGTCGATGCCAGGAATGATGGAAACCATTCTGAACCTCGGCTTGAACGACCGCACCGTGCAGGCGCTCGCCACTCAGAGCGGCAACGCGCGCTTTGCCTACGACTCGTATCGCAGGTTTCTCCAGATGTACGGGGACGTGGTCCTCGGGGTGTCGGGGCAGGAGTTCGAGCACCTGCTCAAGGCCAAGCGCATGACGGCCGGCGTCGAGTCGGACGCCGACCTCGATGAGGATGTGCTTCGCAATCTCGTAGAGGAATACAAGTCGCTGGTTCGCAACCGCACCGGCGGCGAATTCCCGTCCGACCCGAAGGTGCAGCTATGGGGCGCCATCGAAGCAGTATGGAAGTCGTGGACACTCAAGAAGGCGATCGACTATCGGCGAGTGAACAACATCTCCGAAGACCTGGGAACGGCGGTGAACATCGTCGCCATGGTATACGGCAACATGGGGAACGATTCCGGCAGTGGAGTCGCGTTCACGCGCGATCCCTCGACAGGCGAGCATCGCTTCTACGGAGAATTTCTCCTCAACTCCCAGGGTGAGGACGTGGTTGCCGGCATCCGCGACCCCCTGCAGATCGAGGAGATGGCCAGCCAGCTCCCGGGCGCCTATCAGGAGCTGGTCGCGACGCAGGAGCGGCTCGAGACACACTATCGGGAGATGCAGGACATCGAGTTTACCGTCGAGCGCGGCAAGCTGTACCTGCTTCAGACGCGGACCGGCAAGCGCACGTCGGCTGCAGCGGCACGTATTGCCGAGGAGATGGTTGAGGAACAGCTCATCACCAGGGAGGAAGCCGTCAGGCGCGTGACGCCGGAGCAGCTCGATCAGCTCCTGCACCCGATGATCGACCCGACCGCACGCGCCGAGCCGATCTGCACCGGCTTGCCGGCCAGTCCTGGTGCGGCCAGCGGGCAGGCGGTGTTCGATCCTGACGAGGCCGAGCGCCGGGCGGCGGCCGGCGATCGCGTAATTCTCGTGCGTGAGGAAACCACGCCAGAGGACTTCCACGGAATCGTGGCGGCACGAGCGGTGCTGACGGCGCGGGGCGGCATGACGAGCCACGCCGCCGTGGTGGCCCGCGGAATGGGCAAGTGCGCAATCGTCGGTGCGCGAGAGATGGAAGTCGACACCGAGCATCGCCGGTTCACGGTGAATGGCGCGAGGGTGGAGGAGGGCGAGTGGATTACCCTCGATGGCGCCAGCGGCCGCGTGTTCGTCGGTGATCTGCCGACGATTCCCAGCGAGGTGGTGCGCGTGCTGGGAGGCAGCATGAAGGCCGATGATTCGCGCGTCTACCGTTCGTTCAACGCGGTGCTCGAGTGGGCCGACGAGTTTCGCCGTCTGCGCGTTCGGGCGAATGCCGATACTCCCGCCGATGCGCGGGTCGCTCGTGCATTCGGCGCCGAAGGGATAGGCCTCTGCCGCACCGAGCACATGTTCTTCGAAGGCGACCGCATCACCGCCATGCGCGAGATGATCGTCGCCCGCGATGAGGCCGGACGGCGCCGTGCGCTGGCCAAGCTGCTGCCCATGCAGCGCGCCGACTTCGAGGGAATCTTCGAGGCGATGCACGGTTGTCCGGTGACGATCCGGCTGCTCGACCCTCCCCTGCACGAATTCCTGCCGCACGGCGGCGAGGAGAGCAAGCTGCTCGCGCGGACGTTAGGGCTCACGCGGGCCGAGCTATCGCGACTGGTGGAGTCGTTGCGCGAGTCCAACCCAATGCTCGGACATCGCGGCTGTCGGCTGGGCATCACCTACCCCGAGATCACGGAGATGCAGGGACGAGCGGTATTCGAGGCCGCGGTGCGCGCCAAACGCCGTGGCGTCGATGTACACCCGGAGATCATGGTGCCGCTGGTCAGCGCCGTGCAGGAGTTTTCGCACCAGCGCGCCATACTGGAAGATGTGGCCGGCCAGGTGCTCGGTGCGATGGGCGAGGCGGTGGACTACACGATCGGCACGATGATAGAGCTGCCACGCGCGGCTCTGACGGCAGACGAGATCGCTGCGGAGGCGGACTTCTTCTCGTTCGGCACCAACGATCTCACACAGACCACGTTAGGCCTAAGTCGGGATGATGCGGGGAGGTTCCTGCCCAGCTACGTGGAGCGAGGCATTTATCCGGCCGATCCGTTCCAGGTCCTTGACCAGCCGGGTGTGGGCAAGCTTGTGCGCATGGCGGTAACGGACGGCCGCTCGGTGAGGCCGAAGCTCAAGGTGGGGATCTGCGGCGAGCATGGAGGAGAGCCGCGATCGATCCGCTTCTGTCACGAGCTCGGGCTGGATTACGTATCCTGCTCGCCCTACCGGGTTCCGGTCGCCCGGCTGGCCGCCGCGCAGGCAGCGCTGGAGAGCCGTTAGGTCAGGTCGCCTTGCTCGCTTCGACGGCGGCGCCGACTGCCAGCTGGTGAACGTAGTACATGCGGCCGATCCCCTCCCGGCGGAGGACCGGCAGCGACACGTTGAACACCGGCACCCCGCCCGGTGTATCGCCGCGAAAAGCACCCGAGTGCGCATGCCCGTGAAAAACCAGTGAGGCACCGTAGCGGTCCAGCGGCTCCGCCAGCCGGTCGGTGCCGAGGAACGGGTGGATGATCTCCGGCTCCCCTGCGATCGTGGAAGCCACCGGAGCGTAATGCAGCACGACAATGCGGACCGGAGTCGCCAGCCGACGCATGGCGAGCTCCAGCTTCTGCACTTCGTGCAACGCCGCGCCCACGAACTCCTTCGTCTCCGGCTCGCCGAACGAGGTGAGCGCCGCGCGTCCAAATCCTCCCATGAAACCCTTCACGCCGGCAAACCCCACCGTGTCGTTGAGCGCGAACACATCCCCGTTCAACAGATGGATCCCGCGGCCGCGAAGGGTAGCGATCACGTCGCTGACGTTGTCCGCCTCGTAGTCGTGGTTGCCCAGCACGGCGACGATGGGAATCTTGATGTCCGTCAACTCGTTCACGCAGACGCGAATCTCCTGCGCGCGTCCCCGCCGCGTCAGGTCGCCGGCCAGCACCAGCACATCGGCGTCATCGTTCACCGAGGCGAACAGCTCGCGGAAAGTGCCTGCATCCTCCTCGCCGCAGTGAAAGTCACCGACTGCCGCGATGCGGAGAATGTCTCCGTCAGTCTGCGCGCTCACCAAAACGCTCCATGACCTGTGGGCTGCGGTCGTCCCAGACATCGCTGGCGACGAGATCTCTGATGACCGGTGTATGCTCCACTGCCCGCACCCGCTCCTCGCGCACGTCGCGATACCGCCACTCGTTCACATCGATGGCGAAGCTGAACTTCGAGACGAGCGTGCCGCGCGTCACCGGCTCGTCCGTACGCACGCGCTGCTGATCGATCTGGGCGCGCGCCAGAAGGTCCTCCATTACCCACCGCGGCACGGCGCCTGACGATTCGGGGTAGACGTATCCGAACGTCGCGAGCTGGGCGAGCAGGAGTGGCCAGTGTTCACCCGTCTTCTCGAGCAGCCTCCTCCAGTTGAGCGACGAGCCTACGGTCAGCAGCAGATGCGCTATGTCGGCCATGTCATGGCGGTGCCGCTCGCTGATGAACAGGCGGTGCCAAAGCAGCTCCTCGGGGGGCGCGATGCGCACCGGCGTCGCCGCGAGAATGGCGGGTCGGCTGAACCTGTACCAGTCCTGGTCTATGAGCACCAGACCGTTCCCCATCCCGAAAATCACATCGACGAAGTGCTCGCCGTCGTACGCCTTGGCCAGCCAGTGGCCTTGCGACAGGCAGGCACGAAAGCCCGCTCTGCGAAGGGCCTGCATGGCGTCGATGACGTGCATGGGCTCGACGAAGACGTCCAGGTCCTTGCTCTCGCGATAGATGCCAGTGTGCTCGAAGATCGCGTACATGCCAGCGACCACGTAGGGAACGCCCGCGGAATTCAGCGCGCGCAGGGCCCGCTTGTAGACCTCGCGCTCCGATTCGGGTATCCAGAAGTCGCCGTGAGTGAGCGAGGTCCGTTCCTCCAACGACAGCTCGCTCATTCCCCTATCGGGCAATTCGCCATGATATTCGAGGCTGCTCCCGTGATCGAGCGTCGTCATGTGCGGGACGTTGCGCAATCCCCGGGCCGTACGCATCACTCCAGCTTTGTGGCGCCGGTCACCCGTTGAAATATCTGTGCGAACTCCGCCGCGTTGGTCGTTCCGTAGTTGGCGTAGCAGTTGTTCATGATCACGTGCGTTTCGGCGGCCCGGCTGGCTAGGTCGGCGATGCGCGGCACCCATTCGGTCATTTCGCGCTCGTCGTAGAGATAGCGGAACCGCTCGAGAACACCGACCTCCGGGCGCTCCCACGTTTCCGTTCGGCGCCCGTGAAAGCGCACCACCGCAAGGCGAGGTGAGGCGAGGGCCGAGATGGGCGGCACGCTGCTGTCGAGTCCCTGGGGCTGGTCGACGACAACATACGAAAGGTCGTGCTTCGCCAACCACTTCACGAATCGGTCAGCGCGATCCTCATTGGCAAGCCAGCGGCCGTTCCGCACCTCGATTGCTACCGGAAGCGGCGCCAGCCGCGCGCGCGCCTCGAGGATAGCATCACTGTTCTCCCGATTGGGCATGAACCAGCGTGGATACTGTACGAGCACCGCACCTAACTTGCGGGCTGTGACAAGCGGCTCCATCGCATCGTGAAAGAGACGCCACACTTCGTCAGCCAGTTCAGGCGGGAGATCGGTGCCGTAGATCCGCCGCTTCGCCCCCAATTCAGCAGGGAGCGCGTCGCGCAGCGACCGAGGGAGCCGGGAAACCTCGCTCGGCTGTCCCGTCATCAAGGCATGCGCCTTCACGTTGAAACGGAAGTCGTCAGGCGTGCGCTCCACCCAGAGCTCGGCCATGCGGCGCGCGGGCAGTGCGTAATAGGTCGAGTCGACTTCGACCAGGGAAAACCGTTCTGCGTAGTAGCGAAGCCGTTCCTCGGCGCTCGAGCGCCCCTCGGGGTAGAACACCCCCGCTTCGGTGAGGGTGGGATCGGTCCAACTGGCTGTGCCTATTCGGAGCTGGCCGCCGCCGCTCATGCGAAGCGGCGTGTGAGGCGCCTCCGCTGCCAAATCGCCGCGGCGACGTGCTTCCCTGACCCCTGGGTCGTGCGCGGGGTCTCGCTGATTCTCAAGGGTTGTCTGAACAGGACTCATGAGCCATCATGACGGGGACCAGGGTTCAGGGTCCAGTGACCAGGGCTACAGGCCGACCTAAAGTAGCTACCTTAGAAGGCCTGCCAGTTTCGGCTTTCGGCCGTTATGTCGCTGCTCGACCCTCGACCCTCGACCCTGTAATCTCGACTCGATCCGATGAGGTAGCTCATGCGCTTTCTGACTGGTGCTGCTGCACTGGCGACGGTTTGCTCCATTGCAACAGCAACTACGCACGCTCAGGCCCCATTCGAAGGAACCGTGACATTCGAAGCACGCGGCGAACGCGGCGAGGCTAGCGAATTCGAGTACTCCATGAAGGGCAAGCGCGTTCGATTCGAGCCGCAAGACCCCCGGACGCCGATGTACATGGTGATGGACCTCGAAGCGGAGGTCATGCGAATGGTCATGGTTGGCGAGAACATGTACATGGAAATCCCCCTTCCTGACGCTGAAGGAGAGAAAACTGCGAAATCGGGCAACGAGCCGGTTACGAAATCGGGCAACGAGCCGGTGAAGACCAACCGAAGCGATGAAGTCGCCGGACGGAAGTGCGAAATCTGGACGATGACGGATGGAGGAAAATCATTCGAGATGTGTGTTGCGCGCGACCTGGGCACGTTCATGCAGACCGCAGGCCCAATGTCGCGGAACGCGACGCCGGCGTGGCAGCGTGAGCTTCGCAAGGGCGGCTTCTTCCCGCTCCGCGTGGTTGAGAAGGGAGATGGCGCCGACAGGATCGTACTCGTCGCAACCAAGATCGAGCAGGGTAAACTGGACGACTCAATGTTCGGCGTGCCGGCTGGCGCGAAGAAGATGTCGAGGCCGCCAGGAATGGGCCGGCCGCGGCCCTAACTTCGAAGGGGCGCACTGACAGGTCGCCGGCGGGAAACGGGAATCGGGAATCGGGAATCGGGAAATTTTGGCTCTGCACGATGACGAAGGCCCCCGGCTGCAAAGCCGGGGGCCTTTTGTTCGCGGTAGCGGGAATGCCGATGGCACCCTTCGCGACCCCTGATTCCCAATTCCTATTTCCTGCCGTTCAGTGGAGGCGGGGAGAGTCGAACTCCCGTCTTACACAGCTTCATCCACAGCGTCTACGTGCGTATCCCATCGATTGATGTTTCCGCCGGCTGGCCGATGAGACGCCGACCGTAGGATGAGTCTCCTTTGCTTTCGCGACCCGGCGGAAGACGCACCGTGCCGCTATCCCGGTTTTGCGATACCCGTGAAGACGCCCCAGGAGGGCTTCGACTCGGGCACCCACTGGACGTAACTAAGAGTTACGCAGCGAGGGCCAAGTTGTCGTTGGCAATTAAAATTTTCCCGAGGGTTTTACCAGGAACCCGAGAACCTGGGCACGCAGCCACGGAGTCAACGGCGCAATCGAAACCAGAACGCCCCCGTGTGCAACAAACAAAATCTAGTTAAAAACTCCCCGCCGGTCAATGGCACCGCGTTCCTGCCGACAGTTATACCACTTCTATAAACGATTCGCTCCCTTCGTGTTGACGCGCGCACTTAACCTGATTTCTACCGGCTGACTTGGCCTCGTACAGGGCAGCATCGGCGCTTGTGAACAGTGACCGCTGGTCCCGTGTCGTCTCCGGGTAGCATGCAACTCCGAACGAGGCCGTGACGCGCAATTCCTGATCGCGCACAGGAACCGAACGATTGGCTACCTCCCGGCGAAGTCGCTCCGCTAGATCCCGTGCGCCTTCCAGTCCCGTCTTGGGGAGCAGAATCGCGATCTCCTCGCCGCCGATGCGTGCCGCCAGGTCGATCGCGCGCACCGAGTGCCCTACCGTCTGCCCGATAGCCTTGAGCACTTCGTCGCCTGCATCGTGTCCGTAGCCGTCGTTTACACGCTTGAAGTGGTCGATGTCGGCGAGAATGAGCGAAACCGATCCACCGTATCGGTCGATGGTGTTCAGCACGTGCGCCAGCTTCGTGTCGAAGGCCCGGCGGTTGGCCAGTCCGGTGAGCGTGTCCGTGAACGCCCGCTCGCTTTCAGCACGCAGCCGCCTGGACGCCTCCAGGATTGGCACCGCCACCGTTCCCAGCAGGGCAAGGGTGGCGGCCTCTTCGGCCCCAATGGCATCGCGGTGCGCCGCCTCCACCACCACCGCACCAACGGTTTGATGCTCATGCACGAGCGGCACGATCGCCAGTGAGCCGATGCGAATCCTCACCTCCTGCTGTGCGAAGATCGGTGTGAGCGCCGGGTGGGGTACGTCAGGGACCGATATCCGCTGCCCGGTGCGACACGCGTCGGAGACGAGAGATCCGGCGGAGATCGCCATTCCAGGCCTGACTCGTTCGTAGTTTGTGGAACTGGTCACCTCGCCCTGGTCATCGGCCGGATTCCAGCTGACGAAGGTCGCCCTCACGGCTCCGCTCAGTTCACGCGCCCGCTCACAGATGGAATGATACAACGCCTGCTGGTCCAGGTTGCGCTGAAAGTCCTCGGCTGCGTCGAGGATGGCTTTCGTGCGCGCGCCCTCCGTCTCGGCGCGGTGACGGGCCTCGAGCAGTTCGAGCAGCAACCCCATGTGCGCGGAAAGTCGGGCAACCCGGTTGCGGGCAATTTCCCGGTCGAGCGACACACCGCTGACTGCAAAAACCGATACGGCGCCGTAGAGACGTTCCCCTCTGTCAACGCACCCGGCCAGGAGGCGCGGATACCGCGCGGCTCCACCGTCATCGACCACCCCGCCCTCCTGCGTTGCAAGCTGGACGAGCGGTGTGCCCTCCTGAATGGGGAAGAGCGCCACTTGGTGGTCGCGAGACGCCCTTACGACCAATTGCAGCTCTTCCGCGGAGGCACTCCAGCGCCAGAGAACCACATCATCGGCGTCGAGGATCTCTCTCGCATCTTCCAGGAAGTCGGCCAGGGCCTGCGTATCGCTCGACGTCAAGAGAGGCGAGCGGCGACCTTTGCCGATCCCCGCTCCCAAGGTTGACTCAGCGCCGCGCACCGCGGGTTGGTCACCGGTGAGCGCCGAGGGACGCAGGTGTTGGGGCACATCAACCCGAGGAGCACCAAAGTGCTGCACATCGGCGCGGGAGACCTGCACCGCCGGCGCCGCCGCTGCGCTACAGATGAAGAGCGCGGTGGCGACGGCCCAGGGCATCAGCGCTCCGCCTCCATGTGCGACCATTCCGCCAATGCCTAGCAAGGCCCCGCCGGCCATGGCGGCGAGCATCCCGGAACGGCGGCCTTCATGGCGCGCGTAAGCCCCAATCCACACCGCCGCCGGAATGACGGCGGGCAGGGTGAGCGATCCGGCGACGCCGACCAGAAGCGCTATCCCGGGCACCACCCGGAGCAGCTGGGCAGACCAGGGCTCGCGCACGGATGGCAACCGACCGACCAGCCAGAGCGTCACCAGCGCCAGCGTGCACACCGTAATGACGGATGCTACGAGCGGCGCCCACGAAGACACCGCCAGGGCGTCTCGCGAGGACGGGAGGGCGACTGCGACCAGCGCGGCAAGCCAGAGCACCCGCGGAGTCCAGCGAACTATCAGTGGCAGAGCGGAGCTCAGTCTTTGATTCACCGCGTCAGGAATGCGTGATGCGGGAGGCGGCGTAGGCGGCACCAAAACCATTATCGATGTTGACTACCGTGACCCCGGCCGCGCAACTATTCAGCATGCCGAGCAGCGCCGCGATTCCGCCGAAACTCGCCCCGTAACCCACGCTGGTGGGCACCGCGATCACCGGCCGTCGTACCAGGCCGCCGACCACCGACGGCAGCGCCCCCTCCATACCCGCGACGACGATAACCACCGCGGCCCTTCCGAGTGCCTCGCTCTGCGCGAGCAACCGGTGGATACCGGCCACGCCGACGTCCGTCAGCCGTTCGACCGTATTGCCTAGCGCCCGCGCAGTAACCGCGGCCTCCTCGGCCACCGGGAGGTCGCTGGTGCCGGCGGTCACGATCAGGATGCTCCCCCGCCCCTCCGGAGGCGCCTCGTCGGGCGGCAGGTACGCGGTGCGGGCCACCGCGTGCAGCTCGGCAGCTGGAAACCGGCCGCCGATCGCCTCTCGTACAGCGTCGCTGGTGCGGGTAATCAGCACCCCGCTCCCACGCGCAGCAATTCGTTCGGTGATCGTCACGACCTGGTCAGTCGTCTTGCCGGCGGCGAAGATGACTTCGGGGTATCCCTGCCGCAGCGCGCGATGGTGATCGATAGTCGCGAACGGCAGCTCTTCGATAGGCGGCAGCGCCAGCTGCTCGAGGACCTGGCTGGGAGTGAGAGAGCCCTCAGCGACCTGCTGGAGCAGGGCGAGGACGCGCTCGGGGGTCACGCGACGGCAGCCGCTGGTGGCGCCGCCTCCTCGTCCGCGATGACGTCGCCTCGCTGCAGCGCACTCAGATAGTCGCCGAAAATGTCCTCGACTTCATCCAGCGACTCGATCTGGTGCAGCCGGCGGCGAAGGTCTGCCGAGCTAGGCAGACCCTTCACGTACCATCCGAGGTGCTTGCGGAACTCGATTGCCGCACCGCGCCGGTCGTTCTCGTACGCGGCGGCCATGCGCGCGTGCGTAGTTGCAATGGCGAACCGCTCCTCGGCCGGCGGCACGGGGGGCATGCTCAAACCCTCGAGCAAGGCACGCGTTTGCGTGAAGATCCACGGTTGCCCAAAGGAGCCGCGCGCGATCATTACGCCGGCGCAACCGGTCTCGCGCTGCATACGGACGGCGTCCTGTGGCGTTTTGATGTCACCGTTGCCAAGTACCGGAATATCGAGTGCGTCGGCCACAGCGGCGATCTCCTGCCAGCGTGCGCTCCCTGTGTACATCTGTGCCCGGGTGCGAGGATGCAGGGCCAGCGCGCGTGCGCCGGCATCCTGGCAGCGCAGCGCGATCTCAACCGGGTTGCGCATCTCCTCGCTCCACCCGCTGCGGATCTTGACCGTAACGGGCAGATGGGTGTTGCCCGCCACAGCCCGGATCACCTCTCGAACCAGGCTCAGATCCTTGAGGCATCCGGATCCGCCGTTGCGCTTTACGACCTTCTTGACGGGACAGCCGAAGTTGATGTCGACGAACTCGGGCTGAAAAACGTCAGTCACCAGCCCGGCCGCATCCGCCATGGCGGCCGGGTCGGCGCCGAAGATCTGCACCCCGATAGGCCGCTCCTCGTCGGTGAAGCGGAGCTTGGCGATCGTGGAGGGGTTCTCGCGTCGGATCCCCTCGGCCGACAGGAACTCGGTTACGACCACATCGGCGCCAAAGCGGCGGCAGAGCGTTCGGAATGGTTGCTCCGAAACGCCGGCCATTGGCGCCAGGTACAACGGCACCCGATACGGAAGGGGGAACGGAAAGGGCATGACCCTGAAAACTACCCGTGCGCGGAAGTGCGTGCAACGCCGTCATTTGACACGCTCACAGCGCCCCGATAACATTCGCGCAGCCCGCACTTGGCGGTGCGATTCGCCTGACGATTGGCCTGGGATGACGATGGAACTACGTGAGTTTTTCAGCGAAGACGCAATCAAGCTCGAACTAGAGGGCACCACGAAGGATGAGATCCTCAAGGAGCTCATCAGCCTTCTGGGGTTGGACGAGAAGTCCGAGGGGATGCTCTTCAAGATGTTGAAGCGCCGCGAGAATCTGGGATCCACGGGAATCGGCCGCGGAATTGCCATCCCGCACTGTCGCTCACTCGTGGTGAGCAAGCTGCGCGTGGCATTCGGTCGCAAGCCGAACGGCGTAGACTTCAAGGCGATCGACGAGAAGCCGGTGAACTTCTTTTTCCTGATCGTCGCGCCGCCGCTCGAGGTGTCGAACCAGTACTTGCCGGTGCTCGGCAAGATCGCTCAGTTCAGCAAGGAGCCTGACGTGCCGGCTCGGCTGCTTGAGATTACGGAGCCCAAGCAATTTCTGGCACTGCTTGAGGAGAAGGGAGTTTGATAGAGGGGCTAGGGGCTAGGGACCAGGGACTAGGGAGTTCCCCTGACCCCTAGCCCCTAACCCCTGGTCCCTCGCGCTTCGGCGCTTCCTCACTCCCACTCTATCGTCGCCGGCGGCTTGGAGCTGACGTCGTACACTACCCGGTTCACGCCATCCACTTCGTTTATCAGGCGGCTCGAGATCTCGCCGAGCACATCGTGCGGGAACGGGTACCAATCGGCTGTCATTCCATCCTGGCTGGTGACTGCGCGTAAGGCAACCGCGTTGTCGTAGGTACGCTCGTCACCCATTACACCGACGCTGCGGACGGGGAGCAGCACCGCGAACGCCTGCCAGATGTCATCGTACAGTCCAGCTTCACGGATGCCATCGAGGAAGATCGCGTCGGCTGCGCGAAGCACTTCGAGCTTCTCGCGCGTCACGTCGCCGAGCACCCGGATCGCGAGGCCCGGACCCGGGAACGGATGCCTGCCCACCATTTCCTCGGGCAAGCCGAGCTCGCGCCCCACCTGCCGGACCTCGTCCTTGAACAGCTCGCGAAGCGGCTCGATGAGCTTGAAGGTCATCCCCGGTTTGAGCCCACCCACGTTATGGTGCGTCTTGATCGTGGCCGATGGGCCACCCTTCGCCGAAACGGATTCGATCACGTCAGGATAGAGTGTGCCCTGCACGAGGAACTCCGCTCCGGACCCGGCGTCCGCCGCGGCATCCTCGAAGACATCTATGAAAGTGTGGCCGATCCGGCGGCGCTTCTCTTCCGGATCGCTGACGCCGGCGAGAGCGTCGATGAACCGGTCCGCCGCATCGATCACGATCAGCTTGATCCCGAGGTGGAGCCGGAAAGTCCGTTCGACCTGATCGCGCTCGTGACGACGCAGCAGTCCGGTATCCACGAAGATGCATGTCAGCTGATCCCCAATGGCCCGATGCACCAGCGCCGCGGCGACAGCCGAGTCGACACCGCCCGACAATCCGCAGATCACCTGCGATGCTCCAACCGTGGTCGTTATGCGATCGATCTCGTCCTGGATGAACGTACCCGCTGTCCAGGTGGGCTCAGCCTTGCAGATGGCAAACAGGAAGTTGGCGATGATCTCCGCGCCTCGCGGCGTGTGTGCAACTTCGGGATGGAACTGCACCCCGTAGATGGGACGGTCGCGATGCCGGAATGCGGCTACAGGGGTGTTGTCACTGGATGCAAGTACCTCGTAACCGTCAGGCGGCGTATCGACGTGGTCGCCGTGGCTCATCCACACTGGAGTCGACTCTCCAACGTCGAATCCGGCGAAGAGTGGAGCCTGCCGGTCCACGCGAAGCTCCGCTCGGCCGTACTCCCGGCGTCCGGCTCGCATAACCGCGCCGCCCTCGAGATGCGCGATCAGCTGCATCCCGTAACAGATGCCGAGGATCGGTGCGACGTCGAGCAGAGCGCGATCGGCGGTAGGGACGTTCTCACCGTACACCGACTTGGGGCCGCCGCTCAGAATGATGCCGGTCGGTTGCCACTCGCGTATCCAGTCGATGTGCCTCGTAGGCGGATGGATCTCGCTGTACACGCGCGCTTCGCGAACGCGCCTGGCAATGAGCTGGGTGTACTGCCCCCCGAAGTCGATAATGAGAATACGGCTCGTCATTTCGTCGGTAGTTCGTCAAATGCGCGCGTGGCGGCTGCGGGCGTGCGCCAGCGACCTCTCTGAGCCCTGAGTGGATTACAGCGAGCGCGGATCAAGTGTCCCCCTCACCCCTCACCCCTCGTCCCTCGGCCCTCGTAGTTATAGCCGCCATTCGGGGCCGTCGAGCCGGATCAGCTCCCATTCGTTGGTCTGCAGATCGAGCAGCATGGCGGTCGGCGCACCGAACAGCCACCCACACGCCTCGCCGGGATTGAGTAAGAGTGTACGCCCCAGGTTCGTGACGCCGTACTCGTGGGTGCATCCGTGCACCACGATGTCGTGCGCCTCGAGCGAGCGCTCGTGAACCTCACCAATGTCGTGTACCAGCAACAGCCTGCGGCCCTCGAGCTCCACGCTGTGAGGCGACTCGTACAGCTCGACCCCAACCGCGCGGGCTGCCTCGGCTCGTAATCCTTCGTGGTCGCCGTCGTTCCGTCCGAATACCCCCGCCATCGCCGGATTGAGCTCGGTGAGCGATCGGAGTGCGAATGGCGAACAGAAGTCGCCGGCGTGCAGAACCAGTCCGGCTCCGGCATCCGCAATGCGCTGTCCTAACGCCTGAATTGCCGGAACCCGGTCATGAGAGTCGGCGAGCAGCGCGATGCGCATCAGCGATCGCTCCATTCGAGCCTGGTGCGTTCCTTCGCAACGAGATCGGCGTAGGTCTCGCGCGCGGTGGCGAGGGCCCACCGGTCGCCGTCGACGATCACTTCGGCCACACGCCGCCGGGAGTTGTAGTTGGACGTCATCGCGAACCCGTACGCGCCGGCCGATCGCACGGCCAGCAGGTCTCCCTGCTCAACCGCCTCCATTGTTCGGCCGAGCGCGAGGAAATCGCCGCTTTCGCAGACCGGCCCGACCACGTCGAAGGTTCCACTTTCTTCGCGGGGAACGATCGCCTCTATGTGATGATAGGCATCGTAGTGTGAGGGGCGCAGCAGGTCGTTCATCCCGGCATCGGTGATGATGAAGTCCCTGCCGCCGCTGCGCTTCCGGTAGAGCACTCTGGTGACCAGCACGCCTGCGTTCCCAACCAGATACCGCCCCGGCTCCACCAGAAGGGTGAGCCCGGTGCCGGCGACCAGCGGCGCGAAGACGCCGGCAAACGCTTCGACGTCGATTGGCTCCTCATCCTGGTACGACACGGCGAGTCCACCCCCCACGTCGAGGTACTCGAGCTCGTTGGCGCCGTCGGCGCGAGCCTGCCTGACGAGCTCCAGCAGCCGCTCTGTGCCCTCGCGATAGGGGTCCAGCATCGAGACCTGCGATCCAACGTGCATGTCCAGTCCAGCCAGCGAGATGTTCGGCAGCGCCAGCGCGAGCCGCGCCATGGCCGGCGCCTCGTCGATCGGGATGCCGAACTTCATCCCGCGCTCGCCGGTCCGTATGTACCGGTGAGGGCTGTCCACCGTTACTTCAGGGTTGACCCGCAATGCGACCGGCGCACGAACTCCCCGCTCTCCGGCAACCGCATCGAGCACCCGCAGCTCGCCTTCGGATTCTACATTCACGAGCAAGACGCCGGCGTCGAGCGCTTCACGCAACTCGTCGGCGGTCTTCCCCACCCCGCTGAATACCACGTCGGCACCGGTCATGCCGGCTCGCAGCGCGCGGTACAGCTCACCCCCCGAGACGATGTCCACACCCGCGCCGAGCGACCTGAGAAGTGCCAGGATGGCGTGGCTGGAGTTGGCCTTCATGCTGTAGTGCAGGCGGTGCGGCACCTCGGCAAGCGCCGAGGAGAGCCGGGCGTACTGCTCGCGAATGGCGCCGCTGCTGTATACGTATACCGGCGTACTGACTGCATCGACGATGCGCGGGAGCGGCACGCTCTCGCACGTCAACACGCCGTTGGCCCGCGAAAAGCCGGCGGCTAGTACGCCTTCGCCCACACCGCCTCCGTGGTGGTGGCAGCCCCGCACTTGAGGCACTGCGTTGGCGCATCGGCCGACTGGAATTCCTCGTCAGGCAGCACGCGAATGGTGGCTTTGGTCTCTTCCTTGATCCGCGTTTCGCAGTCGACACTGCCGCACCAGCCGGCGTAGACGAATCCGCCCGGACCTTCCATTATCCCGCGAAACCGGTCGTAGGTAATCGCGCCGCGGTAGCTGTTCGCTTCACGGCGTTCGCGGGCGGACGCCAGCATGTCCTCCTGCATCTGCTCGAGCACCGTCTCGATCTCCTCGCCGAGCGAAGCGAGCGAGACGGGCTTTTTCGCCCGCGTGTCGCGCCTGACGAGCACCGCCTGGTTGGCCGCGACGTCGCGCGGGCCCAGCTCCACCCGGATGGGCACGCCTCGCAACTCCCACTCGTAGTACTTGGCGCCGGGCTTGAGATGCTCGCGTGCATCGACCTTGATGCGCAGCGAATTCGGATCGCGGCGCTCCCAGTCGCTCAACTCCCGCTCGAGGCGCGATGCAACTTCGAGAACCTGCGCACGCTCCTCATCGCTTCGCCAGATCGGGATGATCACGCATTCGATCGGCGCGAGCAGTGGTGGAATACGCAAGCCGTTGTCGTCGCCGTGAGTCATTACCAGGCCGCCGATCATGCGGGTCGAAGCGCCCCAGCTGGTGTTCCACGCGTATTCGGTGGTACCCGACTCCGACTGAAAGGTCAGTTCGAACGCCTTGGCGAAGTTCTGCCCGAGGTTGTGCGACGTCCCTGCCTGCAGTGCCTTGTTGTCCTGCATCATCGCCTCGCATGCGTACGTGCGCACCGCGCCGGCGAACCGCTCCGAGTCGGTCTTCACTCCGGTGATGACCGGCATCGCCATCCATCCCTCCATGAAATCGCGGTACACACCTAACATGCGCCGCGTCTCTTCCTCCGCCTCCTCGGCCGTGGCGTGCGCCGTATGCCCTTCCTGCCACAGAAACTCGAGAGTTCGCAGGAACAGACGCGTACGCATCTCCCAGCGCACCACGTTGGCCCACTGGTTCATCAGAATCGGCAGGTCGCGGTAGCTCTGAACCCACTTGGCGAACATCGCGTAGATGATCGTCTCCGAGGTCGGACGAACCACCAGCGGCTCTTCCAGCTCCTTGCCACCGCCGTGCGTCACGACCGCCAGCTCCGGCGCGAAGCCTTTTACGTGCTCGGCTTCCTTGCGGAGATAGCTCTCCGGTATGAACAGGGGAAAATACGCGTTGCGGTGCCCGGTGGCCTTGAACATGTCATCCAGCGCGCGCTGCATGCGCTCCCAGATTCCGTATCCGTCGGGCCGAATGACCATGCAACCGCGCACCGGAGAATAGTCCGCCAGCTCCGCGCGCAGCACCACCTCGTTATACCAGGCGCTGAAGTCCTTTGCGCGCGGTGTCAGCTTCTTGTCGTCAGCCATTGGCCATCAGGTCTCTGCCTTCTCCTCATCATCGAACATCCAGGGATCGTGTGGGTCCACGACGTGCGCGTGGCGCTCCGGATCGTGCAGCGCTTCGGCGTGGTCCAGAAAGGCGTCGAGATCGACAGGCTGCTCGAGGCCATCGCTCAGCCGCCTGACCTGCGCGCTGCCTTCCGGCTGGAGGATGCACATCTTCAGCGCTCCCGCTCTGACCGCTGCCTTGAGTTGTGGTCCGAGCTTCTGCGGGCGAAGCGCGTACTCGACGCGCAGGCCCCGCCGCCGCAGCTCGGTGGCGACGCACATTACGCGTTCGGTGGAAACTCCCTCCGATCCGGCCACCCAGTAATCGAGTCTCTCCGAAAGATCCGCGAGCAGTCCGCGCTCGCGCAGCAGTTCGCCCAGCACTACGTCACCCATCCCGAACCCCAATGCGGGCAGATCGGCGCCGCCTAACGCACCGAGCAGATCATCGTACCGGCCCCCGCCACAGATCGCCCGCATTTCGCCCCGCGCATCGAACAGCTCGAAGACGATTCCCGTGTAGTAGGCCAGCCCGCGCACGATCGAAAGATCGAGCTGCACGAAGTCGCCGATGCCCAGCGCCTGCACGTACCGCGTGTAGGTCGTCAGGCCGTCCACTGCTTCGAGCACCGCCGCGTCACCGGCGAACCGTTCGCGCAGAGTCTCGAGGTCGTGAATGGCGAGCGCCTCGAGCACCGCCTCCGCCTCGCGCTCCCCTATCCCGGCAGCGCGCAGTTTGGCGAGCACCGAATCTCGCGGCTCGCGTGACAGCTTGTCGGCGATCGTGAACACGACCGGCATCTGCGCGGGCAGAATCCCGGTTGCGGCAAGGACCGCCTGAAGCACGCGACGATCCGAGAAGCGCGCTCGCACGTCCGAGGCTGACAGGCCGAGCTTGCGCATGACCTCGAGCGCCACAGCCAGAAGCTCGGCGTCGGCGCTCACGTCGGCTTCTCCGACTATGTCGACGTTGAGCTGGAAATGCTCTCTCAACCGTCCACGCTGCTGCCGCTCGTAGCGGAACAGCTGCGGAATGGAGAACCAGCGAACCGGCTTGGCCAATGCGTTTGCCCGAGCACCGACCATGCGAGCCAGCGTCGGCGTCATCTCCGGCCGCAGCGCGATCGCGCGTCCGCCCTTGTCCTCGAAGTTGTAAAGCTGGCCCACGATCTCGTCGCCGCTCTTGGCCGTGTACAGCTCCAGCTGCTCGAGTGGTGGCCCGTCGTATTCCTGAAAGCCGAATCGCCGCGCCACGTCGCGCCAGGCCGCGAAGATGTGCGCGCGCTCCGCGAGTTCGGAGGGATAGAAGTCGCGGAAGCCGGGAAGTGCGCGAAATGACATCCAGTAAACTACCCGGCCAGCGGATCGTGCTGCAAGCGCGCCATCGCGTCGCCGACGGTGTGGAACGAGCCGGTAACGAGCGTCGTCGGTGAATCCGAGGCGCGCGCGAGTGCGCGGTCGAAGTCCGGCTCGGCAACGACCGGTTTGCCCAGAGTTGCCGCGAATCGTGCCGCGCTCTCCAGTGGCCAGACTCGCCCAGCCGGCGCACTGGGAGCAGTCGTCAGGGTGAACGCATCGACGTGCGGCGCGATCGCGGCGAGCATCGAGCGCCAGTCCTTGTCGGCCAGCACGCTTACCAGCGCGTGGATCGGGCGCGGCGGCTTCACGAGGTCCAGCGTCTCGGCCAGAACCGCGGAACCGGACGGATTGTGCGATACGTCGAAGAGAAAACGTCCACGCTGTTCGAAGCGTCCCGGCAGTCGAACACTCTCCAGTAACTCCGGCGCGGCATCCAGTACGCCGCTGAACGGTGCGCCGCCGGATTCGAGCATTGCCAACGCCAGCGACGCATTCGCCGCCTGGTGCGCGCCGACCAGTGGCGTGTGCAATCGTCGCACGCTCCCAACCCGTCGCTCGACAGTGAACCATGTACCAGCGGCGGACACCGACACGTCGCGCAACACTTCTTCGTGTACCAGAGAGCGAATCGGCGTCGCGGCCACGGCGCGCGCACGATCCACCAGCACGTCTGCAAGCGCAACGTCGCGCTCACCGATCACCGCCGGACGCCCCTGCTTGAAAATGCCGGCTTTCTCCACGGCGATCTGTTCGACCGTCGTGCCAAGGTATTCGGTATGATCGAGGCCTATCGATGTAACCCCGGCAACGAGCGGCGTCAGGATATTGGTTGCGTCGATTCTGCCGCCGAGTCCGACCTCAATGATGGCGACGTCCACGCCCCGTTCAGCGAAGTAGACGAAGGCCATCGCCGTGGTCGCCTCGAAGAAAGTAGCTTCGAGCCGCTCCACCTCCGGCGTCCAGCGCACGATCCAGTCGACGATCCATTCCCGGTCGATAGGCGCACCGTCGACCACTATTCGCTCGGAGAAATCGACGAGGTGCGGCGATGTATACCGGCCGACCTTCCAGCGCCCGCCGCGCAGCATGGCGTCGAGGGTGGCGACGACGCTGCCTTTGCCGTTGGTTCCGGCAATGTGAAAGATCGGATAGGCGCGCTGCGGATCGCCGCAGCGGTGCAGAAGCGCCAGCGTGCGCTCCAATCCGAACTTCCAGACGCCGGTGGTGCGGGCGAACAGTCCGGCAAGGGTCTGCTCGTAACTCGTCAGGCCGACACCCACCCCGCCCCGGCCGGTTGGCCGCTCATGTGGCGAAGAAGCTGTTCCACCGTCCGCTTCAACTCCCGGCGGTGAACCACCATATCGAGAATCCCATGCTCGAGCAGGAACTCAGCCGTCTGGAAACCTTCGGGCAGGTCCTGTCCGATCGTCTGCTTGATAACCCGTGGCCCGGCGAATCCGATGACGGCACCCGGTTCAGCGATAATGGCGTCGCCGAGCATTGCGAAGCTCGCGCTCACGCCGCCGGTAGTCGGATTCGTAAGGAGGGAAATGAACGGAATGCGGCGTTCGGCGAGCTGAGAGAGAATTGCCGCCGTCTTGGCCATCTGCATGAGCGACAGAACTCCTTCCTGCATGCGCGCTCCGCCTGACGCGGAGACGATGACCATTGGGTGTTTGCGCTCCAGGGATCGCTGACCGAGACGGGCGATCTTCTCGCCGACGACAGATCCCATCGAGCCGCCCATGAACGCGAAGTCCATGACCGCGACATTGAGCGGCAGCCCGCCGATCGTTCCGGCCGCGACCAGCACGGCGTCTCCGGCGCCGGTATTGGCCATGGCGCGGCTCACACGGCCGGGATAATCCGGAAAGCCCAGCGGATCGGTCGATCGGAGCGACGTCTCGAGTTCTTCCCAGGATCCGTCATCAAGCAGGATTGCCACATAGTCGTCGGCCCGGATGCGGCGATGGTAGTCGCAGACCGGGCAGACGTTCAGATTTTTTTCGAAGTTCTGGCGGATGTCCGTATGGCCGCACGCCTCGCATTTCTCCCACGCGTCGGCGGGGATCTCGAGGCGGTCGCGCCTGGGTTGCCGCGGCTTCTTTTCTTTCCGAAACCAAGCCATAGCGGGCTAATGTGGTGCCTCGCGGGATGACGGCACAAGGGACGGTGGGGGGGACGAGGAAAAGCGGGAAACGGGAAATGGCCGGGAATCGGGAATGGGGAATGGGGAATCGGGAATCGGGAATCGACCGGCCAGATCCGATTCCCGATTCCCCATTCCCGATTCCCGCCTTCCCGTTCCGCTTTCATCCCTGCCCCTACACCCTCATGCTCCCTCGCGTAATCCCTCCCCGGCCTTCGCTCGAAATGCGGAGCAGCAGTCCTATCGCCAGCCAGCTGGCGAGCATGAACGAGCCGCCGTAGCTGAAGAATGGCAGCGGAATGCCGGTGATCGGCATCAGGTTCAGTGTCATGCCGATGTTCACGATGATGTGCACCAGCCACCCTGTTGCGAGGCCGAATGCCACCAGGCTGCTGAACGAATCGTTGGCCCGGCCGGCAATGGTCACCGAGCGGATGAGCAGCGCCAGGAACAGGCTCAACGCCACCGTGACACCAATGAAGCCCAGCTCCTCTCCCACGACCGAAAAAATGAAGTCCGTGTGTTGCGCCGGAAGGAAAGCCAGACGTTTTTGCGTGCCGTCGGTGAAGCCCTTGCCGAGCCAGCCGCCTGATCCGATCGCCACCTGGGACTGGATGACGTGCCAGCCGGTGTGGCGCGGATCGATACTCGGATCGAGAAAGACGAGCAGGCGATTGCGCTGATAGGGGGCCAGCGTCTGCCACAACAGCGGTGCAACGACACCCGTGGCCAGATTGGCAAGAACGATCACGACCCCTTCTACGAGGTATGGACGGTACCAGATCACGAGCGCGAGGAGCAGCAGAAACCACGCGCCCCAGTACCAGGAGCTGAACGCCAGGATGAGACTCAGCGCCGGACTGGCTATGAGGAGAAGGAGTGGAAGCCTTACGCCTGACCAGAAAAGCATCCCGAAAAAGATGCCAATGAAGGCGATACCGGTACCGAGATCCGGCTGTGCCATGATCAAAACCCAGGGAATTCCCACCACCAGGGCGGGCTTCCACAGGTCGAGCAGAGATCTTACAGGCTCGCGCCGCGAGGCGAGTACTCGCGCGAGCATCAGCACCACTGTCAGCTTCGCCAACTCCGCGGGTTGGCCGAGCCGGATCCCGCCTATCGTCAGCCATCCCTTCACGCTGGCCGCGGTGCCGGCGCCCGAGCCGAAAACCAGCGTGACGATCAGCAGCAGAATACTCAGGATGTACACGGGAGTCGTCGCCCACTCGACGAAGCGGACGCTCGCCCGGCTCACGACGAACGCGCTCGTTAGGCCGAGGGCGATCCAGACGAGCTGGCTGCGCCAGGCGTGCGTGGCAACGGTGGCGACGTCCGTCTGACCGGCCGAGTAGACCATCGCCACCCCGTACGCGGCAAGCAGTAGCGCGATGCCGATGAGCGGAGTGTCCGCTATGTGCCGCCGGATCACTATCCGTCCGTGTTCGCCATCTCGGCGGTTGCGGCTTTCAGGTAGAACGAAATGGCTCTGGATGCCATGCGGGCGGCGATGTAGCCATGTTCTCCGAACTCGACCATCACGGCGACGACGATGGTCGGGTCCTCGGCAGGCGCGAAACCGGCGAACCAGGCATGGTCGCGCAGGCGATCGGTGGAATTCTGAGCCGTTCCCGTCTTGCCGGCCAGCACGACACCCTCGATTGCGGCGCTGCCTGCCGTGCCGCGCGACGTGACGACCTCGGACATGGCCGTGCGCAGCCCCTTCGCCTGCGCATCGGTCAGCTTGAGGATCTGCACCCGTTCGGGCTCGGACCGCGCAATGTGAGGGGTGACGGCATGTCCGCCGTTCGCCATCCCGGAGTAGAAGCGCGCAACACTCGCCACCGTCTGCTGGTTTTCGCCCTGACCGATTGCCAGGTTCAGCACGACCGCACTGCTCCAGCCGCGCGGTCCATAACGACGGTTGTAGTACTCCACCGCGTTAGGAAACGTCGGGCGGTGCTCGTTGGGAATGTCCAGCCCCGAGCGATCTCCGAATCCCAGCGCTATTCCCCCGGCGAGCAGCCGCGCCAGCCCGATCTTGAGACCGAGCTGATAGAAGTAGACGTTGCACGACACCGCGATCGCGCGCGAGAGAGGAATGGAGCCATGTCCCTGCCGCTCCCAGCAACGGAAATAGCGGTTGCCGTACAGATAGCCGCCGGTGCAAGGGACGGGCATGTGCGAGTCCAGCCCGACGAGTCCCAGCTCCATGCCGATCGTTGCCGTGGCCAGCTTGAATGTCGATGCCGGCGGATACTTTCCTTGCAGCACCTTGTTGTAGAGCGGACGCCGCGGATCGTTCATCAGCTCATTCCAGTACTCCGTGCGAATGCCGCCAATGAACCGGTTCGGATCGAAGCTGGGCGCACTGTGCAGTGCCAGTACTTCACCCGTTCGCGGATCGAGCGCGAGCAGCCCTCCCTGCAGCGAGTCCCCGAACATCGATGCCACAAAACGCTGAAGGTCGAGGTCGATGTTGGTGTACAATGGCGGTGGTTGCCGCGGGCGCAGCTCGTCGCGCGCTCCCGCCTCGCGCACAACGCGGCCGCGAGCATCGACTTCGACGAACCGTTTGCCTTCCTGCCCGCGCAGTACCGATTCGTATTGGCGCTCCAGACCACCCTTGCCCACCTGCTGGCCCGCCTTATAACTGTCGTACTCCGGCAGCGCGAGCTCTTCTTCCGTGATTTCGCCTACGTAGCCCACGAACGCCGCGACGTCGGGGCCATCGGGATAGATGCGTTTGGGTGCAGACTGGATGATCAGGTCCGGGAAGTCGATCCGGTTTTCCTCCAGCACGGAGATAAGATCGAATGTCGCGTCGGAAAAAATCACCGTCGGCCGATTCTGCGCACGCATGAAGCGCCGCGCCACCGACTCGATGCTCGAAGAATCGAGCTCTACCAGCCTTGCGAGCCGAGCAAGCGAGGCGCGAAGCGAGTCGACGCTCGGGCTCAGGATCGAAACCGAATATCCGGGCACGTTTTCGGCGATGATCTGCCCACGCTTGTCGTAGATAACGGCACGCGGCGCGGGGATTGGTACTTCGCTCAGCCGGTTCTCCTCGGAGCGCAGAACGTACTGCGAGTTATGCAGTACCTGCGTGCGGAAGAAAGCACTCACGAAGATCCCGAATACGATCGCCACCACCGCTGTTGCTCCCCGGGCGCGACGAGCGATGTCGTTCGGATGAAAGCTCATGATGTAGAAGGCCGCAGGATGGGCCGAAGGATCAGCAGGACCGCCAACCCGATGAATGCCGTGACCGCCGCGGAGAGCACGGACCAGACGAAGATCTGTTGAATTAATTCACCGCCGGAAAAGCGGTGTTCCACTATCAAGTAGATCGTATTGAACGCCCATTTGCCAACGAAGAAAAAGAACGCGTTCAGAGCGGCGTTGTCCGCAAAAAACACGGCCTTGAGCCACGAGGCGGCGAACGCGACCAGCGACAGGGCCAGCGCGCCGGCGCCGAATGCGTGAACCGTCAGAGAGTCGGAGATCAGCCCCAGCGCAAATCCTAACAGCGCAGCAGTACCAGGACGCACGCGAATTGCCACGAGCAACGTGGCAATGAGCAGAAAATCCGGTTCGGCGCGCCACGCCAGCATTGGCCGGAGCGTGTAGTGAAGAACCACCAGGATGACGAACGCGAGCGCCGTCCGGAGCGCGCTCCATCCCTTCATCGGCGGAGCGGCAACCGCACCGAATCCGGCTGCACGGCGCCCGAATCAGGTCGCGATGAGACCGCTGAAGTGCTGCCGGTATCGGGCGGAGGACGAACCGAATCACGCGCGGGGTTAACCGAATCACGCGCGGGGTTAACCGTATCGCGCGCGGGGCTAACCGTATCGCGCGCCGGCACCGAGTCGATTCTGGGGCGCGCGGTATCGCGCGTTACCGGAGGGACAGGACGCGGGCGTGGAGGTGTCGCGGTGTCGCCGCGGACCCGGCCGGCCGTGTCACGAGCAGGGGGAACCGCAATGGGGGCCCGAGCTGCCTCAGCACGTCGCGCCGCTGCAGTGGAATCGGCCGCACGACTCCTGGCAAGCGAGTCGCCTGCCGCGACCACACGCCTGACCCCTCCCGCCACTTCACTCGCCGTGTCCCACACGTTGGCGAGCGAAGAGTCCCGGCGCTCGGGGTGGAGGACCATTACGGCATCGACCTCGGCCGGGTTCACCGCCGGCTCCACGATGTACGTGCGCGCCCAAACCTCGGCGGGATCCTCCACCTCGCCGAGCACGGTACCGATTGGAATGCCACGGGGAAAGTTGCCGCCGACTCCCGAACTCCAGAGCACCGTACCCGGAGCAAGCGTGCTGCGGGTGGGTACGCCGCGAAGCTCGAGCAGATTTCTACCCTCTTCCCCTTCCAGATGCGCTGCCACGATGCCGAAGGCGCCTTCGTCCGCAGTCATGGCGCTGACCCGAAAATCCGGGTGAGACCAGAGAATGGCGATGCTTAGAGTCGGGTCGACAGTCTTGACCATTCCAAGCAAACCGTCGGGGGAAACGACAGGGCTGAACATCTGGACGCCGGCGCGGGAGCCGGCGGCG
>CAZPCC010000126.1:0-7065 GCA_964584905.1 uncultured Gemmatimonadaceae bacterium
AGGCAGGCTACCTTTCCCCCGGATCCCTGGCCCCTCGCCCCCCGACCCTCGACCCCCGAATGCTGTCCGCCCGCTACCGCCTCTACCACGTTCCGCTGTTCGCGGCCAAGTATGCCTGGCTGCACCTCAGGCGGCGGCCGGTGCTCGTGCACTTCGAAGTCACCATGCGGTGCAATGCGGGGTGCTCGTTCTGCGACTACTGGAAGACGCCTGCCAGTGCCAGGGCATCGGAGTTGAAGAGCTTCGCCGATGCCGCGCGGTTCTTCAATCCGATGATGATCATCTTCGTCGGCGGAGAGCCGCTCCTGCGTCGGGATCTGGAGGACCTGGTGGCATCGGTTGACCGGGCGATCCACACCAAGTACCTGACGATCGTCACGCACGGCGGCATGCTGTCGGTGGAGCGGGCGCGGTCGCTCTGGGACGCGGGACTCAATCAGATAAGCATTTCGCTCGACTACCTGGACGAGCGGCACGACGCCGAGCGGCGCATTCCCGGGCTGGCGGCGAAGATCCTTCGCACGGTGCCGGCGATGCGTGAGGCGGGAATCGACAACATCCGCTTCAACACCGTCATCAAGTCCACAAACCTGGACCAGATCGTTCCTATCGTCAGGCATGCCGAAGAGCTGGGTGTCGGCGTGTCGTTCAGCACTTATACCGATTTCAAGAACGGGAACACCGACTTCAATCCTGACGACACACAGATCGAGCAGGTTGAACAGGTGATCGCCGAGCTGCTGGCATACAAGAAGCGGCGGCGCGGCGTGATCACGAGCTCCGACTGGTACCTCGCACAGATCCCGCGCTACTTCCGCGGCGAGATGAACGATCCCTGCGCGTCAGGCGTTCGCACCATTCACGTGGATCCCACCGGCCACGTCCGCCGCTGTCCCGACTTTCCGGTGGATTTCCACTGGTCGGAGTTCAAGACCTACGAGAAGATCCAGTGCAACGAGTGCTTCTACGCCTGCCGCGGCGAGTCGCAGGCACCGCTGACCTGGGCGCGTGTGCGGGATGTGTCGGCATGAGGACCGCGGGGCGAGCGACGCGCGGCGCGCGACGCGGGACGTGACATTCCTGGATTCATGCGGCTTCAAGTCTGGTGTATTTGTTGAACCACAGAGGACACAGAGGACACGGAGAACAGCAAGTTGTTATGCTGTTTCCCTTTGATCGCCTTTTCGCACGAATCCAGCTAAGCCTGTGCAGTCCTCTGTGTCCTCTGCGTCCTCTGCGGTTAATTTGGCGGAGCTGGCATACGAGATGTAGCCAGGTCGCGAGACATCCCGCGTCGCTCGCCTCAACATGCACCACCTGCTTCTGTTCCATAACGCATCGCAACTGGTGACCTGCGCCGGACCCGCGCGCGCCCGGCGGGGAAGGGAAATGAGTGATGCGGCGATCGTCGCCGGCGGTTGTGTAGTGGTCGAAGGCGACACTATCGCGGCCGTCGGGAAGTACGACCTCCTGGCCAGCGCCTACCCCGACGCCGAACGCATCGATTGCGGCGGGCGCGTGCTCATGCCCGGACTCGTCGATTCGCATACGCACGGCGTGTTCGGCGCACCGCGGTACGCCGAGCAGGAGATGAGGGCCGCTGGGGTGGGGTACATGGACATTGCAAGGCGGGGCGGAGGGATCCACGCCTCGGTGCGCGATGTGCGCGCTCGTGCGGAAGACGAACTGTTCCAGCTGGCCGAATCGCGGTTATGGCGCCTGGCGGGTCACGGAACCACCACCGTGGAGATCAAGAGCGGCTACGGCCTCACGATCGAGGACGAGCTCAAGCTGCTGCGGGTCATCGCAAGGCTGCGAGAGTCGATGCCGCTGCGAATCGTGCCGACCTGGCTGGGCGCCCACGAGCTCCCACCCGAGGCGCGTGCCACCCCGGCCGCTCGATCGGCGTACGTGCGAATGCTCACCGACGAGATGCTCCCGCTCGTCATGCGCGAGCGTCTCGCGCGGTTCGCCGATGTGTTCTGCGAGCCGGGGGTATATACCGTCGGCGAAACGCGCACCATACTGCAGGCGGCGCGGCAGGCCGGTCTGGAGCTCAAGGTCCACGCCGACGAGCTCGACACTTCGCATGGTGCGGAGCTCGCGGCAGAGATCGGCGCGACATCGGCCGATCACCTCGCGGCGATCTCCGATGCGGGAGTGCGGGCGCTGGCGCATTCGGATACGGTCGCAACGCTCCTTCCCGGAACGATGCTCTTTCTCGGAAGGCAGCGGCAGGCGCCGGCGCGCGAGCTGATCGACGCCGGCGCGGCGGTCTCGCTGGCAACCGATTTCAATCCCGGAACGTCGCCGACGGTGAATTTGCCGCTCATCCTCACACTCGGCGTGAGTCAGTTGCGCATGAGTGCCGCCGAGGTGGTAATTGCCGCGACTGTGAATGGTGCGGCGGCGCTCGGAATGGCTGACAGAACCGGGCAGATCGCCGCGGGAATGTCGGCGGACCTGTCGCTGTTCGACGTTGAGGACGTCCGCGAGCTGCCGTATTGGTACGGAGATCGGCGCTGCACGGGCTCCTGGGCACGAGGTAAAACTTGTAACCCCCGTGACTTGCACCTAAGTTAACCGTCCTACGCCGGGGCCCCTCTGTTCCGTTCCGCGTCCCAAGGAGTCATCGCGCGCCGTGTCCAAAATCGCCAAGCTCAAGAAGCAAGCGGCCGAATTCGAGCAGAAGCGACAGTTCGACAAGGCGCTCGCCAAGTATCGCCAGGTTCTCGAAGAGACCAACGGCGAGCTGAACGAGGCGGACGTAGCGCTCTACAACCGCGTTGGCGACCTCCTGCTGCGCCAGGGTGACGTTGCCGATGCCGTCACCCACTACGAGCGCGCGGTCGACCTGTACGCAGACGGGGGCTACTTCAGCAACGCCATCGCGCTCTGCAACAAGATTCTGCGAACCGCCCCGGGGCGGAGCAGCATCTACTACAAGCTCGGCCGCATAAGCGCGCGCAAGGGATTCATCAGCGACGCGAAGCAGAATTTCCTCGAGTATGCCGACCGCATGCGCAAGTCGGGGCAGCTCAACGAAGCGTTTCGCGCCCTCAAGGAGTTCGCCGACCTCTGTCCCGATCAGGACGACATCCGCATCATGCTGGCGGATCAGCTCACCCGGGACGACCGGAAGGAGGAAGCGCTCGAGCAGCTGCAGATCCTGTACGACAAGCTCCTTAACGAGGGACGTCAGACCGAAGCGCAAGCGGCGCTCGTTCGCATGCGCACCCTCGATCCGGGAATCACTCCATCGGCCAGTGCGACTCCGCTATCATCGCCGGCGATCAAGGGCGGGCTGGAATTGATGATGCCCGACTACGGCGATGAAGAGCCTTACGGCGTTCATGCCGCCCGTCCGCAAGCGCCGCCGCCTAACGCAGTGGAGGCTCCCCGCCTTACCCCGCATGAAGGAAGCGTTGCGGTGAATCTGGGCGGGCTGCCGATCATCCATCCCGACGTTGACGAGATCGAGAGCGAGCCTCTTGATGGAATCGAGTACGCGGCGTCGCTGGATGAGCTCTCGCCCTCGGCACCGACACCCGTCTCCGGACTCGAGACGGCGTTCTACGAGGCCGACGACGACGGGCCAACGAGCGTCGCGCATCTCGAAGATCTGGTGCAGACAGCTCTGGACTCGATCGATGAGCCGCTGGATGAACTCGAGCAGATCGAGACCACTTCCTCCGAGCTGGAGCTCCTCGAGGAGCCGGACGAGGAAACCGCGATCGAGATCCCGCTATTGTATCCGATCGACCCGCCGATGTCGGTGGACCCGGATACACGGGGAATCGAATCGACGACGTTGCCGGCGATCGATTCGCTCGAGCACGAGGAGCTGTCGTTCGACGTGAAGGACTCGCCTTACGGCATTGAGAGCGACGGTGGATCCGACCTGTACCTGCCTGACGACACTTCCGCCCCGCTCGTTCAGGAGTCCTGGGACACCGACGCCTGGGCAGGGGTCGGAGCGCCGGAGCCCGACGGCATCGTGGCGACCCCCGATGCCCCGGAAGCCTTCCCCGATGATCGCTCCGCCATGGGCGACGACGCGGGCGACGACTTCGCGGATCTGCAGGATGACCCGGACGATGCGTCCGATGCCATGCCGGCGACGCCTGACGACCCTGTGTGGGCCGCCGATGACGCAACAGACACCGGGGAGAGCACGGAAGACGACGAGGAACTGGCTGCCCGCATCGAGAAGCTGCGCGCCCGGCTCGAGGGCGACTCGGGCGACCCCGAACTGCACCGCAGGCTTGGCGAGGCGTTGATCGAGGACGGCCAGCGGGACGAGGGGATCGCGGAGCTCGAGGCTGCCATCTGGGAGCTCGAACGGATGGGCGCATTCGGGCAGGCGTACGCGCTCGCCAACGAGATACTCCGCGTCGACCCCGATGCCGTACGCTTCCACCAGAAGCGGGTCGAATTCGCCTTTCGTACCGGCGAGCGGTCGCGACTGGTGCATGCCTATCTGGAGCTCGGCGATTCGCTGGTCCGAAGCGGAGAGTTGCCCAAGGCGCGCGTCGTCTATCAGCGAGTGATCGGCCTCGCGCCTGACGACGCGCGCGCACGCGTGGCGCTCGACACGATCTTCGAACCCGAGGAGCGCCCGCCGGCGCCCCCTGAGGTGGTGGCCGCGCCACCGGTCGTGTCGCCGGCCCTGCCGCCGGTTCAGGCCGAGGCGCCCAGCCGGCCCGCTACGCCTCCGGCGGCGGAACCGGTTCGTCCGTCCTCCTGGCAAACGCCGGCGACTTCGGAGTTCGTCGACCTCGCCGCGTGGATGGAGGAGGACGAGCTGCCGAAGTCCACCCGCATGGTCGCCGAGGGAATCGTCGAGCCGGCGGATGGGGCGCAGGCGGACTTCGCCGAAATGCTGGAGAAGTTCAAGGAAGGTGTGGCCGCCAACGTGGACGAGGGCGATTTCCAGAGCCATTACGATCTGGGAGTTGCCTATCGAGAGATGGGATTGATCGATGAGGCGATATCCGAGTTTCAGAAGGCTCTTCGCTCCACCGACGACAGGGTGAAGACCTACGAGGCCCTTGGGCAGTGCTTTTTGGAGAAAGGTCACTTTCCCGTCGCCGCCACGCTTCTCACGCGCGCGCTAGCCGATGGGCGCCGCGGCGACGACTCGCTGATAGGTGTCCTGTACATGCTGGGCACCGCGTGCGAGGCGCTCGGGCGGCATGCCGAAGCGCGATCGTATTACGAGCGCGTCTACAGCGTTGACATTCGCTTTCGCGACGTGAACGACAGGCTCGCCGCGACGGCACAGAGCGCCCAATGACCGGAGCTCTTCGTGCGCGCAGCCCCATAACGCCTGCACTTCGCGACATTCAGGCACCGGTTCAGGGCAGGCTCGACGAAGCCTCGATCGAGCTGGCGCGGATTGCCGCCGCGGATTTCCCGATGCTCGAGGAGATGGGCTCCTACCTTCTCCACATGCGGGGGAAGATGTTCCGGCCCACGCTTACGCTGCTCTCCAGCGCCGTGGATGGGCGCCCCGAGCCACGCGCCGGGACCGTAGCGGCTACCATCGAGCTGGTTCACCTTGCGACGCTTGTGCATGACGACTCGGTGGACCACTCTGTCATGCGGCGGGGAATGCCGACGCTGAACGCGCTGTTCAGCCATCAGGTCTCGGTAATCATGGGGGACTTTCTGTATTCGCGAGCGATGGTCGAGCTGGTGAAGCTCGGCGACATCGAGATGCTGCGTGTGCTCGCGGACGCTACCAACGCCATGACGGTCGGCGAGATGCGGCAGCTCACTTCGCTCGATGCCCTCTCCTTTTCCGAAGATGACTACGAATCGCTGATTCGGGCCAAGACGGCCTCACTGCTTTCGGCCGCGTGCGAGCTGGGTGCACTTTCGGGCGCGGCTCGGCATCGTCAGGCGCTGGCGCGCTACGGCATGAATCTGGGCATGAGCTTCCAGGTCGCCGACGACATTCTGGATCTCATGGCGACCGAAGTGCAGACCGGCAAGCCTACCGGCGCCGATCTCAGGGAGCACAAGGTCACGCTGCCGCTCATCGTGGCGCTGCGATCGATGTCAGCGGCTGCAAGGCGCGATGTCGATGACCTTTTCAGCACGGCGGTACCCGGCGACGACCAGATTGCCCGCGTCTCGGGGATCGTGCGCGAAGAAGGCGGCGTTGCCTACGCGCGCCGCCGCGCCGCTGAATACGCGGCGGGTGCGGAGGAAGCGCTCGACGGGCTGCCGGATTCCCCGGTGCTCGTCTCTCTGCACGATGCGATTACCTACGCGGTGGAACGGAGCAACTGAATGGCGCGCGGATCCTCGAAGCATCGGCCGGTGTTCCACCTGGTGGTTCTTGCCATCGGCTTCATCGTCGGTGGCTTCCTGACCGCGATCTGCCGGCAATTCCTTCCCGCAGGTGCGGTTAAGGAGTTCCTGACCACCGGAGTGACCCCTTCGCTCGGCCCGTTGGCCGTCGACCTCGTGATCATTAAATTTGCTATTGGTCCTGTAGCGCTGGATGTTTCCTTACTGAGTCTGGTAGGAGTCCTGATTGCGTACTTCATTGCGCGATCTCTTTTCTAGGAGGGTCGGATGTTCGGAACCCTGGGTATGACCGAAATCCTGATCATCCTGTTGATCATCCTGTTGTTCTTCGGGGCACGACGAATCCCGGAGATCGCCGGCTCGTTCGGCAAGGGGATCCGGGAGTTCAAGAAGAGCATCAACGAAGTGGAACGCTCGATACGCGAACCCGAACCCACGGATCGCGTCCGTCCCGGCGACGAAAGCGTCGCGCGCCGCGAGCGCGAAAAGGACGAAGCCACGCAGCCTGATCCCAAGCGGTTGATCGGCTGACGGCAGCCCGGTGCTTCTACCGCGGAGGGCGCCAAATAGCGCCCTCTGCGGTAAAACATTCGCGGCCTTTCCTCGAGACGTCAGGCGACACTCTACGCGATCCCTGCTTAACGCCAGGATCAGCAACAGCTTTTCACCGCAGAGGACGCAGAGGACGCAGAGAACTGCAAACGGGGATCGAACCCGGTAGGAAAAAGCAACAGCAGTTGTTGACCA
>CAZPCC010000127.1:0-2100 GCA_964584905.1 uncultured Gemmatimonadaceae bacterium
TCAAAACGTTGAGCATGCCGCCGGCTAATGCCGCCTGGACTTGCGGCAGCAGACGGCACCGGTCGGTTGCCAGCTCGAAGCGCCGGGCGGCGGGAAGTGCCTTGCCGCTCCGCGCGTCGGCAATCCACACCACCGACTCGGCCAGTCCGCCACGCACGACTCTCACCGGCGTTATGCGAAGGGACCCTGCCCCGCAGATGCCGCGCAGCGAGTCAGGCAGCGGAATGTTGGTGCTGGGCGGGATGGTTCCCGACCAGTTGACGGTACCTTCAATGCGTCCGACCGCTTCCAGTGGTATCGAGTTGTAAGGCGGTGGGGGAAGCGGGGTAGCCACGCTCGCATTCGCCGCATCGGTATCCGAGCCACTGCCGCATCCTGCCAGATGCACCGTCGTGGCGGCCAGCGCGACGATTCGCAGCAGGCGCGCAGCGCCTGGCCGGAGTCTGACGCGCATGACACCCCCTCGAGCCACCCATTCCCCGCAGCCGGGCATCACCCTCCGCTCGTCGAACGCCGCCGGCGCTCGAGCCGGGAAAAAATCCAATAGGCAGGAACTCCCGCCGCGAGCAGCAGTGCACCCCGGAGCGATGCTCTGGGAGCGCCCAGGACCGCGCTCGCCACCGCGAGCAATGCCGCCAGCACGAACAGCGCGGGCACGACCGGATAACCGAGCGCACGATACGGTCTTTCCGCGTTAGGCTCGCGCACCCGATACAGGAAGATGGTCGCGCCGCCTATCGCGAAGAATATCCAGTCTGCAAACACAACCCCACTCAGCAGCTCGTTCATGTCGCCGCGGGACAGAAACAGAAGCGCCAGCGACCAGAATGCCATCAACATGATCGAGCGGTGCGGCGTACCGAACCGGGGGTGAACAGTGCCGGCGAAGCGAAAGAAAAGCCCATCTCGCGACATTGCATAGAATACACGCGGTGTGGCCAGCAGTATCACATTCACCAAGCCCAGAATCGATACGATCACCGCTATCGTTATCCATTTGGCGCCCGCTTCTCCTGCGATCACGCGCGCGGTGTCGGCGGCGACCGCGCCGCTCAGCGCCAATCCGTCGCGGCCCAGCGCGCGCAAATAGACGGCATTCGCACCCAGATAGCATACGATTACGATCGTCACGCCGAGCGCCAGCGCCCGTGGCAGCAGCCGGGCCGGGTTCTTTATCTCGCCGGCGACCATATTGAGGTTCTGCCACCCCCCGATCGAGAAAAGCACGGGCACGAATGCCCCTGACAGCGCCAGCCAGAGGCCTGACGGCGGAGTCGGTGCTCCGAGCACCGTTGGCGGATCGGCGAGCCTGGCCCACATTACGAATCCGAGAATGATCAGCAATCCTAACGCGGCTGTCTTGGCAATGGTCAGCGTGTTCTGGACGATCGTGCCGGGACGCACCCCCACGTAATTCAGCATTGCCAGCACGACGATCGTCAGGGCGGCGGCCGCAACCGGACCTCCGACGAGAGCCAGATCCACGTATTGGCCAAGATAGTTCGCGAAAGCCACCGCCACCGCGGCGGCGGCGCCGGAGCCGATCGTCGTGAGCAGCATCCACCCGTAGAGGAAGGCCGGCAGTCCACCCATCGTCTCGCGCAGGTAGACGTACGCGCCGCCCGCCTGCGGCCGCATCGCCCCAAGCTCGGCGAAGGTGAACGCGCCAGCAAGCGCCACCAGACCGCCAAACGCCCAAACACCGAGAATGAGCGCGGCACCGTCCAAATGCTGCGCCACGTTCGCCGGAGTGAAGAAGATTCCGCCTCCCATGATGGCTCCGACGACGATCATGGTCGCGCTCAACATCCCCAGCTTTCGAGGGAGCTCGGCGTTGGCTGCTTCGGCGTTCGGCTCGGCGGGAGTATCCAGCGGTGGCGCGGTCACCAGCTCTCAGACCACCAGCAGGTCGCGCTGATACACCCTGGGCGTGACCACGGCCTTTGCGGCACCATAGATCACGTTCACTTCGCTTCGTATACCGAACTCGCCAGGCAGGTATACCCCCGGCTCGATGGAGAACGCCACGCCGGGGAGCAGCAGCCTCTCTTCGCGCGTTTCGTAATTGTCGAGATGGGGCCCCGATCCGTGCAGATCACG
>CAZPCC010000128.1:0-24256 GCA_964584905.1 uncultured Gemmatimonadaceae bacterium
TGACCGGAGCGGCCGTGATAGCCCTCGGTCATACAGCCACCGCAGTTCTCGGGAACGATGAAGCGGTGATCGAGGAGATCGTTGCGGCAGGCAAGCGCTCAGGTGAGCTGGCGTGGCCTCTGCCGCTGTGGGACGACTACAAGGAGCTCATCAAGTCCGACGTGGCCGACGTCAAGAATTCGGGCGGACGGGCCGCCGGTACGATCACCGCCGCGATGTTCCTCCGGGAGTTCGCCGAAGGTTATCCGTGGGCGCATCTGGACATCGCCGGGACGGCTTACTCCGAAGGAGACCTGACGTACATCCCCAAGGGTCCGACCGGCATT
Source organism: uncultured Gemmatimonadaceae bacterium (assembly GCA_964584905.1). GTDB lineage: Bacteria > Gemmatimonadota > Gemmatimonadetes > Gemmatimonadales > Gemmatimonadaceae > JALZIF01. Next base: position 327 of record CAZPCC010000128.1, read on the forward strand.
CCGGTCGGACTGTTCGTCGAGTTCGTTCGCGCGAGGGCGCGCTGAGACTCGTGTGCAAGGCGGGATGCCTGGCGGCTGCTGCGCTGATATCGGCAGCCGTGGCAGGCCCCGTTCGCGCTCAGCGTCCCGACTCGGTTCGAGTCGCCGACTCGCTGCAAGTCGCCGCGGATTCGGCGGTCGCTGCCGTCGGCATGCAGGACTCCATCCCGGCGGACACGATAAGGGATCCGCTGCCGGCTTTTCCGGTACCACCACTGCCCGCCGCCGGTGCCGCCTTTCGTTGGGATCGTCAGGCAATTGCCCGCAGTGGCGCAATGAATCTCGACGAACTACTGGCGCGCGTGCCTGGAACCGAAGCGTTCCGCACCGGTTGGCTTTCGGCGCCGGCCCTGGTTGCCGTCGCCGGCGATGTGTCTCGCGTGCGGGTCTTTCTCGATGGAATCGAGCTCGAGGGAATCGACCCCGGGGGCGGCGGGCTGCTCGACCTGTCGCGCGTTCAGCTCTGGACCCTGGACGAAGTGGCGGTCGAACATGGCGCTGATGAGCTGCGCGTCTTTCTCACCACCTGGCGGGTCGAGCGCACCACCACCAGCACCAGAACCGATGTCGCGACGGGCGATCAGGAAACGAATCTTTACCGCGGAATGTTCGGCAAGCGATTCGGACGTGGCGAGGTGCTGCAGCTCGGAGCGCAGCAGTACGGATACTCCAACAACCTAACGGCCTTTGGCGGCGGCGATGAACTGGCGATCTTTGCCCGGGCCGGCATCGCCCGCCGGCTGTGGAGCTTCGATGCATTTCTCACTCGAAGCAATCGTTCGAGAGACGCTCAGCCTCGCTTGTTCGGCGGTACTGATCTCCCGGAGCAGGACGCCGTACGCACCGATGCTTACGCGCGCCTGGCGCTGGGTAGAGCCGGCAGCGGCGCATGGCTTCAGCTCCTCGCGGCACTGCAGCGGTTCGACCAGGAGGCCGCCGGCATCGGCGTCGGAGCGACTCCCGACACAGGCCTGTCTAATGTCCATTATCTGGCCACGACCGGATTCGCTCGCGGGGGCTTTCACTTGTCGGGAACGGCGCGGATGCGCGATCCCGAGGAAGGGGAACAGGGCACCACGATCACCGGACGAGCGGCGTTCGAGAACCGCTATTTCACTCTCGCGGTTCGTGCTGATGCGCGTTCGAGCGACACGGTCTCGCTGGAAGAGGCGACCGCTGCCCTCCGTCCGACTTCATGGTTCTCGCTGGTTGGAACGGTCGCACGCCGGCACGGAGGAGAACCGGAGGTCGAGCAGATTTCCGCGCGTGCCGAAGCGGGCCTTCGACTTGGAGGTCTATGGCTGATCGGCGGAATGCTGACGAGCGACACAACTCATCTGCTCGCCCCCCCTCTGCTGTTCGATGCCTCGCTCCCCGCTGTAGAAGATGCGCAAGCGCCCGAGGGGTTCTACGGCGCCGTTCGCGGTCGCCTCTGGCGCGATGTGTTCGTGGATGCGCAGGCCACTTCGTGGTCGGAGGAAGGGTGGCTGCGCCCGCGAATGACCGGCTACGGGCACCTGTACGTGGATACGCGCTGGCTGGGGCGCTTTCCCAGCGGGAGTTTTGGCTTCCTGGGCTCGGCCGGCTACGTATTCCGGGATCAGGTACCGTTCCCCACGTCGAGCGGCGGCTTGGACTTTGGCACCGCCGTGCGCGACCTGCGATTGCTCCTCGAAATACGTCTTCTCGATGGAGCAATCTTCTGGCAGCAGTATTTCCACCTCGACCCCGCGCGTCCGGAGCTCGTTCCAGGTTTCGGACTCTCGCGGCAAACGAACATCTACGGGGTCCGCTGGCGGTTCTGGAATTGACAAAGTCTATGTCAATCCATAACTTGCACCGCTACCTATGATACGAAGCATGACGGGGTTTGGTGCCGCCGCCGGTGAGGTTGGCGGGCTGCGGGTCACCGTCGAGATACGCACGGTGAATCACCGCTTTCATTCGCCGAACCTCAAGCTGCCGTCGGCGCTCGGGCAGTTCGAGCCCGAGGTTCGCGAACATCTGCGGCGGAGGATCGCGCGAGGCCACGTCACGCTGAGCGCTCGCATCGAGCGTTCGCCGGTCGACGAAGCGGTGGTGGACGAGAAGCGCTTCGGTGCCTACGTGGACAGGTTGCGGGACCTTCAGCGACGTTATGCATTGGCCGACGTACTCGATGTGGGGACGGTCGTGCGCATGCCAGGTGTGCTGAGCACTGATTCGCCTGAAGAAGTAGGTCAGTCGGCGGCGCCATTCGTGGAAGTGATCGAGCGGGCGACCGATGCGCTGATAGACATGCGGGAGCGGGAAGGGGAACGGCTGGCGGCGGTGCTGCGCGAGCGTCTCGCCGAGATTGCGACGCGTATCGAGCGCATCGCCGCACGAGCGCCGGAGCGGTTGACCGCTGAGCGCGAAAGGCTGCGTCGGTCGGTACGAGAGCTGGCTGATGGAGTGGATGTGGACGAGGCCCGGCTCGCGCAGGAGGTAGCGATCCTCTCCGACAAGCTGGACGTCGCCGAGGAGGTAGACCGTTTTCGCGCGCACGTTCAGGCGTTCCACGACACGCTGTCGCAGACCCGCGGCGAACCGGTGGGGCGGCGGTTGGCGTTCCTGATGCAGGAGATGCTGCGCGAAGCCAATACCACGGGAAGCAAGGCGCGCGACACAGCCATGCTGCACGAAGTCGTGGGAATAAAGGAGGAGTTGGAGAGGATCGCCGAGCAGGTAGAGAATCTCGAGTGAGCGCGTTTCCAATCATTCTCTCGGCTCCCTCAGGCGCTGGAAAGACCTCGATTGCACAGGGATTGCTCGCTCGACGTCCAGACGTCGGATATTCCGTATCATGCACAACCCGGGAACCCAGACCGGGCGAGAAACCAGGAGAGGATTATCACTTCCTCTCCACCAAGGACTTCCTGGCGAGGAGGGCGGCGGGCGAGTTTGCCGAGTCCGCGCAGGTGCACGGCAATTTGTACGGCACGCTGCGCAGCGAAGTGGACAGGGTCCTGCGGAGCGGCCGGCACGTAGTGATGGACATAGACGTACAGGGCGCAGTGCAGTTCCGGAAAGCTTTTCCCGACTCGGTGGCAGTCTTCGTTCTTCCGCCGTCTGGAGAGGTAATGCTCGAGCGGCTACGAGCGCGCGGCACCGAGGACGGCGAGTCGCTAGCCCGGCGGATGATCAGCGCGCTCGAGGAATTGCGCTCGGTTACCGATTATCATTACGTGGTAACGAATGATGTGATTGACGAAACGGTCGCTCGAGTCTCGGCAATACTCGATGCGGAGATGGTGCGGCGCGACCGACTGCGGGATCTGGATGCATCCGTTCGCGTGCTCATCGCACGGTTGCAACGGGAAATCGACGATAAGCCACACGAGGAGTCATCATGAGGGTTTTCACGCCGGTCGAGGTGACGCAGCACGTCGCCAACAAGTACCTCGCCGTGCTCGTTGCGGCCAAGTTCGCACGAATCCTGAACGAGCGCCGTCTGCCGGGCATGAGCGCGGTTCACGAAAAGAAGCTCACCACCCAGGCGCTGGAATCGCTCGCACTCGGCGAGATTCCGCACCGCGTCATTACGCGCAAGCGCCCGTAAGGCACGCGCGCCCGTGCGTCCATTCGCTGGGCGACGCATTCTCCTTGGCGTTACCGGCGGGATTGCCAGCTACAAGGCGGGGTGGCTCGCGCGCCTTCTCGCCCAGGCCGGCGCCGAGGTCGACGTTGTACTTACCGCGGGCGCGCAGGAATTCGTTCGCCCCCTCACCTTCGAAGGGCTGACCGGGCGCGACGTTCATACAGGGCTGTTCGACCCCGGTCACGCGCTCGACCACATCCGCCTGGCGCGAGAGGCACATGCCGTGGTCATCGCGCCGGCAACCGCCGACTTCATGGCGCGGGCGGCCACTGGCCAGGCGGGCGATCTGCTCGCTGCAACTCTTCTCGCTGCCACCGCTCCGGTGCTGGTCGTTCCCGCAATGAACGATCGCATGTGGGCGCACCGGCAAACGCAAAGCAACGTCGCGCGACTGCGCGATGTCGGTTATGCAGTGCTGGAGCCTGACGTGGGAATGCTGGCCGCCGGTGAAGGGAGCGGTCCCGGTCGGATGCCCGAGCCGGAGACCATTTTCGCCCACATTGGCCGCCTGCTCGAAGGGCGAGGGCCGTTGGCTGGACGCCGGGTGCTGGTGACCGCCGGCCCGACGCGCGAGCCGATAGATCCGGTTCGCTTCATATCCAATCGCAGCAGCGGAAAGATGGGCGCCGCGGTAGCTGCTGCTGCCTGGCGGCGCGGCGCCGAGGTGACCGTAGTCGCCGGCCCGCTCGAGATCGTGCTCCCCGTCGGCGTCAGGCACGTTGCCGTTGAGACGACGCAGGAGATGCACGAAGCGGTGCGTCGAGCGCTGGCGGAGACCGACGTTCTCGTCATGGCAGCCGCGCCGGCCGACTTCCGGGTCCAGGCTCCGGCACAACAGAAGATCAAGCGGGCAGCCGGCTCCCGTCATCTCGAACTGGCACCAACCCCCGATATTCTGGCCGAGAGCCGGTCCGCACGCCGCGAGGGCGCGGTGATTGTCGGCTTTGCACTGGAAACTGGTGACGCGGTGGCGGCGGCCCGGGAGAAGCTCGACCGCAAAGGACTCGATCTACTCGTCATAAACGACGCACTCGAGCCTGGAGCCGGTTTTTCGGGCGATACGAACCGTGTCACGCTTCTGGAGCCCGACGGCGAACCAGAGTCCTTGCCGCTCATGCCCAAGTCCGAGCTTGCCGACCTGCTGCTCGATCGCATCGAGGTGCTTCTCGGTGCAAGGTGATGAGTTGCTGCGCCGCTGGCTGGCCCAGCAACGCGAGCTTGGCGACACGGAGTTGGTGCTGCCTTCCCTCGGTGCGGGCCAGGCGCTCGACCTCATCCGCCATCGGCCCCTCCGCACAGCGCCCGCGCAACTCTTCGCAGCTCCGGTCAACCCGACCGGCCGGTCAGCGGACAGGCCGCCGATGCCAGAGGCGTTAGGCGGTGGGTCGGGGGCCGTAGATCATCCAGCTGGCGACGCAGACTGGCGCACCGCGCTGAATGCCGCCGGCGCCGGACCCCGGGCTGTGCGCGGTCCGCGAAAGCGAAGCAGCGTGCCTGACGCGGCGCCCGCCGCGCCGCGGATCGATCGTGACGCGCCGGTCGAGCCGACTCCCGATACTCGCGCGGCTGCAACGATCGAGCAGGTAGCCGAGATGATCCGCGTCTGCCACGGGTGCGCGCTCTTCCGCACCGCGCTCAATCCGGTGCCTGGGGAAGGGAATCCCAGGGCGGACCTGGTGTGCGTGGGCGAAGCGCCCGGAGCCACCGAGGATCAACTCGGCCGCCCGTTCGTGGGACAGGCCGGGCAGCTACTGACGAAGATCCTCGCGGCGGTTAACTTGGAGCGCGAAGACGTATTCATCATGAACGTCCTCAAGCACCGCCCCCCGGGGAATCGAAATCCCGATCCGGATGAGGTAGTGGCCTGCAAGCCTTTTCTTCTCCGGCAGCTCGAGTTGATTCAACCAAAGGTCATCCTGGCGCTCGGCACATTCGCAGCGCAGACGCTGTTGGAGACCAGAGAAGCACTCGGCAGGCTCCGCGGACGTGTGCACTCGTTCCAGGGTATTCCGGTCGTGGTCACCTATCACCCTGCCGCCCTGCTCCGCAACCCGGCGTGGAAGCGCCCTACGTGGGAAGATGTCCAGCTCGCCCGCAGAATTCTCGACGGCACCGGCGCCTGACGCCTATCGCGACCGACGCGCTCCCTGGTCCGAGGACGCCGAGCGCGCGGTGATCGCTGCCATGCTCATGGACCAGGACGCACTCCTGCGCGCCACCGAGCATGTCGTCGATACGATGTTCTACCGCGAGGGTCATCGCCGCATCTTCCGCGCGATGGTGAGCATCTCGGAGCGCGGCGATGTCGTCGATCCGCTCACACTCGTGGACGAGCTCAGTCGGCGCGGCGAGCTCGAGGCGGCCGGCGGCAAGGACTACATCGGTTTTCTGCTCGACGTCGTGCCGACCGCCGCCAACGTCGAGTACCACGCCCGCATCGTCCAGGAGAAGGCCATTCTTCGCGGCGTAATCGAGACGTGCACCTCGTTGGTGTCGGAAGCGTACGACGGCAAGCTGCTCGCGGCGGATCTGCTCGATGAGGCAGAGCAGCGCGTCTTTCAACTCAGCCAGCAGAGGGGTACCGAAGGGTTCACCCGCATAAAGCAGCTGATGTGGCCGACGATGGAGCGAATCGAAGCGCTCCAGCGCGGCGGACGGTCGATCACCGGAGTGCCCAGCGGATTCGCCGATCTCGATGAGATCACTTCCGGTTTTCAGCCGTCCGATCTGATCATCGTTGCCGCGCGGCCGTCGATGGGAAAGACGGCGCTGGTGCTCAACGTCGCGCAACACGTGGCGATAGAGGAGAACACTGCTGTCGCCATTTTCTCGCTCGAGATGAGCAAGGAGTCGCTCGTACAGCGCATGCTGACGGCCGAAGCGCGTGTCGATTCGCAGATGCTGCGGAAGGGCAAGCTGCGTGATGATGAGTACCCACGCATCGCCAAGGCGGCGGGCATTCTCAGCTCGGCACCGATCTGGATCGACGACACTCCCGGATTATCGCTGCTCGAAATGCGCTCCAAGGCCCGGCGCCTGAAGGCGGAGACCGACATCGGGCTGTTGATCGTCGACTATCTGCAGTTGATGTCCGGGCCGTCCGGCACGGAAAATCGGCAGCAGGAGATAAGCCAGATCTCGCGATCGCTCAAGGCGCTGGCCAAGGAACTTCACGTGCCGGTGGTCGCGCTGTCACAGCTCTCGCGCGCGCCCGAACAGCGCACCGGCGAGGGCAAGCGCCCGCAGCTCTCCGATCTCCGCGAGTCGGGTGCGATCGAGCAGGACGCAGATCTCGTTATGTTCATCTATCGGCCCGAGGTCTACGAAGGTGCCCAGGACAAGGATGGAAACTCGCTCGAGGGCCGCGCCGAGATCATCGTCGGGAAGCAGCGCAACGGTCCGACGGGAACGGTGAGCCTCTTCTTTCACAAGTCGTACACCCGCTTCGAGAACTATTCGCCGCGCATCGTGACGTGAGCGCGCGCGCACGCACCGTCTATCGGTGCACCGAGTGTGGAGGCGAAGCTCCGAGATGGGCTGGCCGGTGCGGCGAGTGCGATGCCTGGAACACACTCGTCGAGGAAGTCGCGGCGCCGGTTCGCACCGCCCGCTCCGTGCGACGCGCCCCGACGACAGGCGCGCCCGGCGCGACCGTCGCCCTGCGCGACGTGGAGGCGTCGGCATCGCCGCGCCTTACGACGGGAATGCAGGAGCTCGATTTCGTGCTCGGAGGTGGGATCGTACCCGGCTCGATGATCCTGGTGGGGGGCGAGCCGGGTATCGGCAAATCGACTCTGCTGCTTCAGGTCGCGGCGCGCATCACCGCTGGCAACGCCGCGGCGCTCTACGTTTCCGGCGAAGAGTCGCCGTTGCAGGTACGATTGCGCGCCGACCGGCTGTCGGAAGCCACCGGCGCCGTCATGCTGCTCAGCGAAACATCGCTGGAGACCATTCTGGCAACGGCCGAGGCGCAACGCCCTGCGGCCCTGGTGGTCGACTCAATTCAGACTGTCTATACGGAAGCGCTCGAGGGCGCGCCCGGGAACGTGGGACAGGTTCGCGAGTGCGCCGCGCGGCTAATGCGATTCGCCAAGGACAGCGGCACGGCGGTCATCGTCGTCGGCCACGTCACGAAGGGCGGAGGGATCGCCGGACCGAAGACGCTCGAGCACATCGTCGACACGGTGCTCTACTTCGAGGGAGAAGGGACGCAGGATCATCGTATACTTCGCGCGACCAAGAACCGGTTCGGCGGCGTCGATGAGATAGGTGTCTTCCGCATGACCCAGCACGGGCTGACCGCGGTGGAGAATCCGTCGGCGCTGTTCGTCGGGCCGCGCGACAGCGACTCGTCAGGCACCGCGGTGGCCGCGCTCCTCGAGGGTACGCGGCCGCTGCTGGTGGAGATCCAGGCCCTTGCGGCGCGCGCCGGTTTCGGCACTCCTCAGCGGGTTGCGAACGGCTTCGATGGGCGCCGCCTGGCAATGCTGCTGGCCGTCCTCGAGAAGCGCGCCGGCATTCCGTTCGGGCAGCTGGACGTGTTCGTGAACGTCGCCGGCGGACTGCGAATCGTCGAGCCCGCGGGTGACCTGGCCGTCGCGGTGGCCCTCGCCTCCAGCGTGCAGGATCGCCCGCTTCCGTCCGACGCAGTTTTCATCGGCGAGGTGGGTCTGGGCGGCGAGATCCGTCCCGTCTCACAGACCGACCGGCGTGTGGCCGAAGCGGAGCGCATGGGGTTGCGCACGGCGTTCATGTCGGCCCGCGGCGCGCCCCGCGACAATGGACGGGCCATTCGCATGGTCTCCGCCCCGACGATTGGCGCCATGCTGGAGCGGTTGTTCGCATGAGCGCGCCTGACGTGGGTGTCGTCATCGTCGCCGCCGGAACCGGCTCGCGCACGGCGAACGCCGAGCTCAAGCAGTTCCGCTGGGTGGCCGGCAAGCCGATGCTGCTTCACAGCGTTCAGGCGTTTCACGCTCGCGACGATGTCGCAATGGTCGTCTGCGTCCTGCCGCGCAGCCATGCCGCCGATCCTCCTCCATGGCTGTTCCAGTGCGACGTGGACCGGCTGCTCGTCGCGACGGGCGGCGCACAGCGTGGTGACTCCGTTTGGGCGGGGATCGCCGACCTGCCTGACGAGTGTGCCATCATCGTGGTGCACGATGCGGCGCGGCCGCTGGTAAGCGCCGCCACCATCGAACGCGTCATCGCCGCCGCGCGCGGGGGAACCGGCGCCGTAGCGGCGCTGCCGGTTGTGGACACGATCAAGGAGGCCGACGCCAGTGGAACCATCGTTCGGACCGTGGACCGTGCCCCGCTCTGGCGGGCGCAGACCCCCCAGGCCTTTCCCCGGCAGATGCTGGTATCCGCCTATCAAGGAGCGCAGCGCGACGGGGTGGCGTCAACCGACTGCGCCGGGCTCTGCGAACGACTCGGCCTGGCGGTTCGCATCGTCGACGGAGACGAAAGGGCGATGAAAGTGACGACGCCTGACGATTTCGCGCGCGCTGAGGCGCTCGCCGCGGCATTGCAATGACCGCGCAGGTCCGGCCGATTCCGTTCTGGTCTCCAGCGGAAATGGAAGCGGCGTTTGGACCGATAATCGCCCATTTGCAGTCGGGGCAGGTGCTCGCCTATCCGACCGAGACCGTCTACGGCTTCGGTGGCGCCGTGGATCAGGAGTCCGTCGAGCGGCTCGTCGCGCTCAAGGGGCGGCCACCGGGCAAGCCGTTTCTGCTGCTCGTTGCCTCGAGCGAAATGCTGGGCCGCTTCGATTTGCATTTGCAGGGCTACGCCGCACAGCTGGCGGCTAGGCATTGGCCAGGCCCCCTTACGCTGGTGCTACCCGGTGGTGAAGGGCGTATCCCCCCTCGCCTGCGGGGACCAGAGGGCGGCGTCGCCGTTCGTTGGACCTCGCATCCGGGAATAGCGCGCCTTCTCCAGGCCTATGGGGATCCGATCACATCGACGAGCGCGAACCGTCCGGGATCGCCCCCGGCGACATCCGCCCTGGAGGTGATCGAGCAGTGGGGCGATGCCACCGCCCGGCGGCGCTTGATGGTGTTGGACGGGGGAAGACTCAGCGACTCGCCGCCCTCAACAGTAGTAGATTGCACTGGATCGCGGCCCCGGGTAATCCGTCCCGGAGCCATTGCCGCGGTCACGCTGCGGGAGAGCGTGCCGGATTTGATCGGGGACGCGTGACTAAGATGCGGCTACTCTTCGTATGCACCGGCAATACTTGTCGCAGCGCGCTCGCCGAAGCGATCGCGCGGGACGAGCTGGCGCTGCTTGGGATCTCCGATGTCGAAGTATCGAGCGCCGGAGTGCATGCGTGGGAGGGCGCAGCCGCATCCGATGGCGCGTTGCTGGTCGCCCTCGAGAACGGTCTGGATCTGTCGGAGCACCGGGCGACCATGCTCGACAAGGAATTGCTGGCCACCCAGAATCTGGTACTCGTAATGGGCCCCCATCATCTGGAGCGCGCCGAGGCGCTGGGTGGAAAAGGTCGCACACATCTGCTGTCCAGCTATGCCAGCCACGGAGCCAGCTCACGCCCCATCGTCGATCCTTTCGGCGGCGACCTCGAAGCCTTCCGCGAGGCGTACGCAGACCTCCGCTACGAGGTGCACCTGGCGATTGAACGGCTGGCTGAGGAGCGCGCCCGCCGCCAGTCGTGAGGCAGCCGCCCCGGAGGCTCGTGCTGCTCGGGCACCCCGTCGCGCACTCGCTGTCCCCCAGAATGCACAACGCAGCGCTCCAGTCCATCGGCAGCGATCTGCGGTACACGGCAATCGACGTCGCTCCACAGTCACTCGATGCGCTGCTCGATGCGCTGATAGCCGAAGGTGGGGCGGGGAACGTCACGATCCCGCACAAGTCGCGGGTGGCGGACCGCTGCGCCACCCTCACGACGCGAGCAAGGCGTGCGCGCGCAGTGAACGTGTTCTGGACGGAGAACGGCTCGCTGAGCGGCGACAACACCGACATTCCGGCGTTTGCATGGCTCGTGGAGCAGACGTTAGGTTCGCTGCCGCACGATGCACGTATTGCCCTGTTCGGGGCCGGCGGCGCTGCCGCCGCGGTACTGGCGGCGGTCGAGCAGTGGGAGGGTTGTGCGGTCACGCTCTACAACCGCACGCGAGAGCACGCCGAGTCGCTCGCCTCACGATTTCCGGTCGTCGACCGCCTTGCGGCATCACCCGGCGAGGCGGTGACGGCGGCGGCGCTCGTCGTGAACGCGACTTCGGTCGGCCTGCGCGTTGGCGACCGGCTGCCAGTCGATCCGCGGGAACTGGCGCCGCATTCCGCGGCGATCGACCTGGTCTACCGGGAGGGCGGAACCCCGTGGATTCAGGCGGCGCTCGCCGCGGGACACCGCGCGCGCGACGGCACCGGAATGCTTCTCGAGCAGGGGGCGCTCGCCTTCGAGCGGTGGATGGGCGTGGCCGCGCCGCGGCAGGTGATGCATGAGGTCCTCGTCAGGCACCACCCCGGCGCTCCGTGATTTCCGCGCCTTGCTGGCCGGCGGGGCGCGCTCGGTGTTCAACCTGCTGCTACCGCCAGCCTGCGTCGCCTGCCTGCAGCTGCTGGATGACGGCGACCGGGGCCCCGTCTGTGGCCGATGCTGGATTCGCGTGCGAGCACTTCCGGCACCGCGCTGCGAGCGATGCGGCCATCCCCGCGATGGATATTCATGCCGCCTGTGCCCGCTCTTTCCTCCCTGGGTGCGCGCGTTGCGCGCCGTGTGCTGGGTGCCCGGAGGCCGCGCGCGTGATATCGTGCATGCGCTCAAGTACGGTGGGTGGGGCAGCGTGGCCCCCGGCATCGCCGAGCGCATGGCGCGTCTGGAGTGGCCTAGCGACGTGATCGAGGAGCGGGCAGCGGTGATTGCGGTGCCGCTCGCCGCCTCACGTGCGCGCGAGCGCGGTTACAACCAGAGTGCGCTGCTGGCGCGGCATCTCGCCATTCAATGGAACGTACCGGACTGGTCAGCGTCACTCCAGCGAACGCGCGCGACGCGAACGCAGACGCAGTTGACACCAGAGGCCAGGACGCGCAACGTTTCGGGCGCCTTCCGCGCGTCGCCGACGGCGGGCAGCAACCTCCGCGGCACGCACATTGTACTCGTAGACGATGTACTCACTACCGGCGCGACCGTGGTGGCCTGCGCCGCCGCCCTTCGCGCTGCGGGAGTACGTATCGTCAGCATTGTTACCTTTGGGCGGGCGCCGGCGCTCGGCGACCCCTCGTGAATTGGAGCGAAACGGAAAATGGCACTTCGGGTTGGGATCAACGGCTTTGGCCGGATTGGGCGGCAGGTAATTCGTGCTGCAAAGGAGCAGGGAGCCGCGCTCGACTTCGTGGCGGTGAACGACCTAACCGACACCGCGACACTTGCGCACCTGTTCAAGTACGACTCCGTGCACCGCACGTATGAGGGGACCGTGAAGGGCGGAGAAGGGGAGCTCTCCATCGATGGGGACCAGATCAAGGTGTTGTCGGAAAAGGATCCGGCCAAGCTCCCATGGAGCGATCTGGGTGTCGACGTCGTGCTCGAATCGACGGGCCGTTTCACCGGCAGGGACGACGCGGCGAAGCACATCAACGCGGGTGCAAAGAAGGTGATCATCTCCGCACCGGCGAAGGGAGAAGACATCACTATCGTGATGGGCGTGAACCACGACAAGTACGACAGCAGCAAGCATCACATCATGTCGAATGCTTCGTGCACCACCAACTGCCTCGTGCCGATGGTGAAGGTCATCCGTGATGCGTTCGGCTTCAAGCACGGGTCAATGACGACCATCCACAGCTACACGAACGATCAGAATCTTCTCGACCTGCCGCACAAGGACCTGCGCCGGGCTCGCGCCGCCGCGATGTCGATGATTCCGACCACCACCGGTGCAGCGAAGGCTACGTCGCTCGTGATTCCCGAAGTGAAGGGAAAGATCGATGGCATCGCGATCCGCGTTCCGACGCCTGACGTGAGCTTCACCGACCTCGTGGTGGAAGTGGAGCGCGCAACCGGCATTGCCGACGTGAACGCCGCCTTCCGCAAGGCGGCCGGTTCCGCTCCGCTAAAGGGCTTTCTGGCCTACAGCGATGAGCCGCTGGTTTCAACCGACTACATCGGCAACCCCTACTCCTGCATCCTCGATGCGTCGAGCACCAACGTCATCGACGGAACGATGGTAAAGGTGTGCGGCTGGTACGACAACGAATGGGGCTACGCATCGCGCTGCGTCGACCTGCTGGCGTTCGTCGGCGAGAGGCTGTGACCGGAGTGATGACGCGCGGCGACCGCGTGCGGGATGCTGCCGCGATCCTGCTCATGGTTGCCGCCGTTCCTCTCGTCGCATACGCGTGGCGGGGGTTTGCATCGATCTCCGATGAAGCGCGCGTCATCGTCCAGCCCGGTGAGACCGCATTCTCGCAGTTCATGCATTTTTTCTGGTTCGCGCTGGCAGGGTTCGTCCTTCTCCTCTGCGGCGTCGGTGTCGCCACGTGGTCCTACATCAGGCGCCGCCGCCGCCTGCGCCGCATCACGACATGAACAAGAAGACCGTCCGCGCCCTTTCGGATAGCCAGCTTCGCGGCAAGCGAGCCCTCGTCAGGGTGGATTTCAACGTGCCGATGGACGGCTCGGTGATCACCGACGACACACGCATTCGCGCCGCATTGCCGACCATCGAATACCTGACGAGTCGTGGTGCCGCGGTCGTGCTTCTTTCGCATCTTGGCCGTCCCAAAGGCAAGGTAGATCCACGCTATTCACTGGCGCCGATCGCACCCCACCTGCAGTCGCTGACGAACACTCCGGTGCGCTTCTCACCCGAGCTGCGCGGCCAGCGTGCGCTCGCCGCCACGCATGAGCTTGAGCCAGGGGGGATTCTGCTCGTCGAGAATACGCGCTTCGATCCTGGCGAGGAAAAGAACGATGATGCACTGGCGCGAGATCTCGCGCAGCTCGGTGACGTGTACGTGAACGATGCATTCGGCGCCGCGCACCGCGCCCACTCCTCGACTGTGGGCGTGACGCGGCACCTGCGGCCAGCGGTGGCCGGCTTGCTGATGGAAAAGGAGCTAAACTATCTGGGCGGAGCACTCGAGAAGCCGGAGCGGCCGTTCGTCGCCATCCTTGGTGGCGCCAAGATCTCGGGCAAGATCGATGTCATCGAGCACCTGCTTCCGCAGGTCGATCGACTCCTCGTCGGCGGCGCAATGGCGTGCACCTTTTTTCGGGCTATGAAGCTGCCGACAGGAAAGTCGCTGGTGGAAGAGGACCGGCTCGACATGGCCGGGGTTCTGCTCGAGCGTGCGGGTGAGCGGCTGCTTCTGCCTGACGATGCCTCGGTCGCGCCGTCTCTCGATGCGGCCGCCAGTGCGCGCACGGTCCCTCGCGACTCGATACCGAAGGACGAGGCGATGTTCGACATCGGCCCCCGCAGTGCCGAACGGTTTGCGGGTGAAATAGCCGGCGCGCGAACGGTGATCTGGAACGGGCCGATGGGTGTGTTCGAAACGCCACCGTTCGACGCCGGAACGCGGGCAGTGGCGACGGCGATGGCGCTTGCCACCGCGGTCGGAGCGACGACCATCGTCGGCGGCGGCGATTCGGCGGCGGCGGTCGCCGAAGCGGGGCTCGAAGCGCAGATGAGCCACGTATCGACCGGCGGTGGCGCTTCGCTGGAATTTCTCGAGGGTAAAGAGCTGCCCGGTGTCGCGGCGCTCGATGATGCGGAGGGATGATGCGAGGACCCGTGTTCGCCGCCAACTGGAAAATGAACCATGGCCCGTACGACGCGAGAGCGTTCATTCGGACCTTCGTCACACGTTATGCGCGAAAGTCCGACCGCGTCGTCGCGATCTTTCCATCGGCCATCACTGTGCCGGCAGTCGCCGAGGCACTCAAGGACCGCGCCGACATCCTGGTCGGCGTACAGAACATACACTGGGAAGACAAGGGGGCGTACACTGGAGAGATCTCGGCGCCAATGGCACGTGACGCGGGCGCGTCGTTGGCACTCGTAGGGCACTCGGAACGCCGCCACGTATTCGGGGAGACGGATGAGGAGACGGCGATGAAGTGCATTGCCGCCGCGCGCGCCGGGCTCAAGCCGATGCTGTGTGTAGGCGAGAAGATCGACGAACGGGAGAGCGGACTCACCGAGAGCGTGGTACTCCGTCAGCTCCGAGCCGGGATCGCCCCCCTCGATCCGGCGCAGATCGCCGCCATGTTCATCGCCTATGAGCCGGTGTGGGCAATCGGCACCGGACGCACGGCAACCCCCGAGGATGCGGCGGCCGTGCACGCAATCATTCGCCGCGAGCTGCAGGACCGTATAGGGGCGCCCGCGGCGCGCGTCCCGATTCTGTATGGAGGGAGCGCCAACACCGGCAACGCCGCCTCGCTCCTTGCCGCGCCCGAGGTGGGGGGCCTCCTCGTTGGAGGAGCCAGCCTCGATCCCGAAGGTTGGCTGAGCATCGTGCGCACTTGATGGATCGGCGCTGGAGGCCTAGCTTTTTCAGGCTGGGGAATTCACTCGCGCACATCAAGGCATGTATCGGTTTCTGCTCGTTCTACTCATCATCGATGCCGTCGTTCTGATCGCGGCCATCCTTTCCCAGGCCGGGAAGGGAGGTGGGCTTGCGGCTTCGTTCGGCGGTGCGTCCTCGTCGTCCGATAGCATGATGGGATCGCGCCAGCAGGCTACGCTGCTCACCAAGATCAGCTGGTATGGCGGCGGCCTTTTCCTGGCGTTGGGCTTGATGCTGTCCATCCTGTCCACTCAGCGCACAACCCCGCGCTCGGTTCTGGACGAGACATTCGGACAGCCCGCCGCTACCACCCCCGCGGTACCGCCTCCCGGAACCGGCGGTGCGACTGCGGTTCCACTGGAGCCAGTGACGCCGCCGACGACGCAGCCGCAAACCCCGGAAAAGCAGCCCTGACGTTGAGCAATCCGTTCGAATCAAGCCCGGGGTTCCTCCTCCTTGAGGACGGAACCCTTTTTCATGGTGCGCTCCGCGATCCCCTCGGTAACGGAGCGAAAGTAGCCGAGGTCGTGTTTACGACGAACATGACAGGTTATCAGGAGGTCTTCACCGACCCCTCGTACAGCGGCCAGATTGTCGTTATGACCGCGCCAATGATCGGGAATTACGGCGTCAACACCGAGGACGGAGAATCCGCGTCACCGCAAATCGCTGGGTTGATAGCCCGCGAGATTTCCGACAGGCACTCCAACTGGCGCTCCTCCGGCGACCTGGGAAGTTGGTTGGCTGCAGCTCAAGTCCCTGTTCTGGAAGGAGTTGACACGCGCCAGCTCACGCGCCACTTGAGATCGGCCAGGGTCATGCTCGGTGTCATCGGCGCGGGCGAAGTGCCGGATGACGCTGCTCGCTCTGCGCTCGAAAGCTGCCCTTCCATGGAGGGGTTGGACCTGGCTTCGCGCGTCAGCACCGCCCACTCGTACCAGTGGGGCGATCCAGAATCGGCGCACCACATCGTCGCCTACGATTTCGGCATCAAGAGGAATATTCTGCGCCTCTTCGAGGACCAGGGATGCCGGATCACCGTCGTCCCCTCCGATACACCGGCTCGTGACGCGATCGCGCTCGCACCCGACGGACTGTTCTTGTCGAATGGACCCGGTGATCCTGCCGCAATTGGCTACGCACCACCCATCATTCGTGAGCTGGGCGAGTCCGGCGTTCCCATGCTGGGTATCTGTTTGGGGCATCAATTGTTGGCGCTCTCCTACGGCGCGGAGACGGTCAAGATGCCTTACGGTCACCGGGGGGGAAATCATCCGGTGCGCGACGTCGCTACGGACGAAGTGCTGATCACCTCGCAGAATCATGGTTTCTCGGTGCGCGGCACTGAGGAAGGGATTCCCGGAGCTCCCGCGCTCGAGGTTACGCACGTGAACCTCAACGATGGATCCGTCGAGGGACTCCGGCACCGCGACCTGCCGATCTTTGCCGTTCAGTACCATCCCGAGGCTGCCCCGGGCCCGCACGATGCGAGATCGCAGTTTCCGGTATTCATGAGCGCGGTTGCCAGGAGGAAGCCCCCCAAAGTGACACAAGCTCTTGACAGTCAATAAGTAAGCTCCTACCTTCGGGAAGCCTGCCCACCCTCCTGGCGAGCTTTTCCGAGGTTCTCTCGCATGACAAAAGCAGATCTCGTCGAGCGCGTCACAGCACAGATAGCGCAGACCGCAGGTCCTATGATCTCCAAGAAGGACTGTGCGCGCGTGGTGGACGCATTCCTCGATGCGATCAAGGAAGCGCTCCGCGACGGAAAGAACATCGAGGTGCGGGGGTTCGGCACCTTCAAGATCCGGCAGCGACGCACTCGCATGGCGCGAAATCCACGTACCGGCACTCCGGTCGAGGTCTCGGCTCGTCCTGTTCCGGTATTCAAGCCTTCGAAGGAATTGCGCGCACTGGTGGCCACGCTCGACGGCGACCTTATTGAATCCGATGACAACAATGACTCGGATGAGGAGAGCGCGGCGTAGATCGTCTGCGCTCTGCCGTCTCGAACGCCCCGCAGCGCCGAGCGCGTGCGGGGCGTTCGCTTTTCTCCGATCGACACTTGCCGGTAATCCTCAAGCGGCCCAGAGTTAGACATGACCGTCACCGCACTCCTCTTCGCCTCTTACGCTGACGCGATGGGTAAGAACACGGTCGAGCTCGCTTTGCACTCTGGCGCGACGATCGCCGATGCAATTGGTGCGCTGCGCGCGCTTCCTGGCGGGTCCGTCCTTCCCAGCTCGCCGCTCGTTGCGGTGAACCTTGCCTATGCTGATGCAGGCCAGGTACTTCGCGCCGGCGATGAATTGGCGGTCATTCCTCCAGTGGCGGGTGGGTAGTCGCATGCGAAGCGAGATTACAGCGACGCCGATCGATAGCACCTCCCTTCTGCGGGAGGTCTCAGCACCTCATAACGGGGCAACGGTTCTGTTCGAGGGTGTGGTGCGAGAGCAGAACGAGGGGCGGGCCGTGACCGGCATCGAGTACGCGGCTTACGGATCAATGGCAGAGTGCGAGCTGGCGCGGATAGTCGAGGAATGCTGCGCGCACTTCGACACGGCTGACGTGATCGCCGTGCACCGGATCGGCCGTCTCGATGTGGGCGAGGCAAGCGTTGTCATTGCCGCCGCTCACCCGCACCGCGCCAAGGCCTACGAGGCATCCCGCTACATCATCGAGCAAATCAAGCTCCGGCTGCCTATCTGGAAGCGTGAGGAATACGCAGACGGAACGCGGGAGTGGGTAGGGCAGGGTCGGGAATCGGGAATCGGGAATCGGGAATCGCATTCCACATCCCGAGATGCCTACGCCGATCACGGCGCCGCCGATTCCCGATTCCCGATTCCCGATTCCCGATGAAGGACCAGCACGGTCGTCGGATCGAATATCTGCGGATATCGGTAACGGATCGGTGCAACTTCCGATGCGTTTACTGCATGCCGCAGGAAGGCCTTCCATGGCTGCCTAAATCGGATATCCTGTCGTACGAGGAAATAACGCGGATCGTCAGGCAACTGGCGCCTTTGGGACTTCGGCGCCTGCGCATAACGGGCGGCGAACCCACCATCCGCCCCGATCTCGTGCGACTCATCTCCATGCTGCGCGCCGTGCCCCGGATCGAGGACATCGCGCTATCTACCAATGGTGTCAAGCTTCCGGCGATGGCGGCGGCGCTAGCCGCGGCCGGCCTCGATCGCGTGAATCTGAGCGCCGACAGCCTCCGCGCCGACCGAGTCGAGTCGATCGCGCGGCGCCGTCTGGACTTCGATCCGGTTCGGTCCGCCCTCGCTGCTGAAGAGGCGGGACTCGACCCGATCAAGATCAACGTCGTCGTCATGCGCGGCGTCAACGACGACGAGATCGAGGAGTTCGCATCGCTCACGCTCGCGCATCCATGGCACGTCCGGTTCATCGAGCTCATGCCGGTGGGCGACATGCGTGAGCTGACCTGGGAGCACGTGGTGCCGAGCGCCGAAATCCTGTCGCGGATAGGCGCGATCGGTGCGCTGGCGCCCGATGCCGGACCCTCGCGCGGTAACGGTCCAGCCGCCTATTACCGGCTGGCAGGCGCCGCCGGCTCGATAGGCGTGATCACGCCGATGACGCATACCTACTGCGGATCATGCAATCGCGTTCGACTCACCGCCGACGGCCGCCTTCGCACCTGCCTGTTCGGCGACCACGAGGTCAACCTGCGCGACCCGCTCCGAGCGGGGGCAGACCTCATCCCGCTCTACCGTCAGGCGCTCGCCGACAAGCCGCTCGAGCATGAACTGCTGAAGATGCAGATCGGAGGGTTGCGGGCGCTGTCGGAGGTCGGGGGGTGAAACGGCCAGGGGCTAGGGGCTAGGGGCTAGGGGCTAGGGGCTAGAGGGGTCGCACGCTTCCGGACGCCCAACGCCTATATGGAAGCAGGGCGCCCG
Source organism: uncultured Gemmatimonadaceae bacterium (assembly GCA_964584905.1). GTDB lineage: Bacteria > Gemmatimonadota > Gemmatimonadetes > Gemmatimonadales > Gemmatimonadaceae > JALZIF01. Next base: position 19,455 of record CAZPCC010000128.1, read on the forward strand.
CAAGCGCCCTTTTGCACACCCCCCTGACCCCTGATCCCTGATCCCTAATCCCTCGAGTGTCAGTACCATTCCACGCCCGGCGCCCATAACTTGCGACCAACGGATATTCAATCGAGAACAAATGCTGAATAAAATCACCGTGGTCGGTGCGGGAAACGTCGGTGCGACCACAGCGCAGCGCCTGGCCGAGAAGTCGCTGGCCCGCACCGTAGTCATGGTCGATGTGGTCGAGGGCGTACCACAAGGCAAAGGGCTGGACCAGTGGGAGTCCGCGCCGATCGAAGGCTTCGACACGCGGATCGTCGGCACCAACGGATACGGCGAGACCGAGGGGTCGGACATCGTCGTGATCACCGCCGGCATAGCCCGCAAGCCCGGGATGTCACGCGACGATCTGCTCAACACCAACGCCGGAATCGTCAAACAGGTCTCCGAAAAGATCCGGAATTCCTCGCCTGACGCGATCATCGTCATGGTGTCGAATCCGCTCGATGCCATGTCATACGTCGCCATGAAGGTGACGGGATTTCCGCGCGAGCGCATACTGGGAATGGCAGGGGTGCTGGACACCGCCCGCTACCGGTCCTTCCTCGCCGAAGCGCTCGAAATCTCCGTCGAGGACATTCACGCGATGGTCCTCGGTGGACATGGAGATACGATGGTACCGCTCATCTCGTACACGACGGTGAGTGGCATACCGGTGTCTCAGCTGATCGATCGCGCCAAGCTCGACGCAATTGTCGACCGCACGCGCAACGGCGGCGCCGAGATAGTGAAATACCTCAAGACGGGCAGTGCGTACTATGCTCCGTCCGCGGCAGCGGTGCAGATGTGCGAAGCGATCGCCCTCGACCGCAAGCGCGTGCTTCCCTGCGCCGTGTGGCTCACCGGCGAGTACGGGATGAATGACCTGTTCCTTGGCGTGCCCTGCAAGCTTGGACGCGCCGGCCTGGAGCAGATCATCGAGGTGGAGCTCACGCCTGACGAGCGCGCTGCGCTCGAGAAGAGCGCCGAGGCCGTACGCGAGTTGATCGCGGCGATAAAACTGTAGCGGCCGCGATGGGAGCCCTCGCTCGCTTCTGGCGCTCGACGATCGGAAAGAAGGTAGTGATGGCGGTGACCGGCGTGCTGCTGGTTGGCTTCATCATCGGGCACGCCATGGGGAATCTCCTCGTGCTGCGCGGCCCCGAAGCGTTCAACGCTTATGCCGCATTCCTGAAAAGCAACATGAATCTGCTATGGACGGCGCGCGCGGGCCTTTTTCTCGCCGTTGTCCTGCACGTCGTCGCCGCGGTGCAGCTCACCCGCCGGCAGCGAAGTGCGCGGGCGGTCGATTACAGGCATCGCGATCCTCAGGCATCGACGCTCGCCTCGCGCACAGTAGGGTGGGGCGGAGCCTTGCTGGCGGTATTCATTGTCTATCACCTGTTGCACTTCACCGTCGGCACCGCCCATCCGTCGTTCAGTCACACCGACGCCTATGGAAACGTGATCACCGGTTTTCGTGTCTGGTGGGTCGCGCTGCTCTACATCGTGGCCATGATCGCGCTCGGGCTGCATCTCCATCACGGGGTGTGGAGTTCGGTACGGACGTTAGGTCTGACCCGGCCGTCGTACGAGCCAATGAAGCGCCGCGCATCGTTCGTCATTGCCGTCGGCGTGACATTTGCCTTCATTGCGATCGTCGGCGCCGTGGCGCTGGGAATCGTCCGATGAACGTGCCCGTCTTCCACGCCATCGGAGACTGAAGCCGTGGAACTTCGCTCCCATGCTCCCTCCGGCCCCATCGAGCAGAAGTGGGACCGGCACCGCTTCGAGGTCAAGCTGGTCAGCCCGGCCAACAAGCGCCGTTATCACGTCATCGTCGTCGGCTCGGGACTGGCCGGCGCGTCGGCCGCGGCGACGATGAGCGAGCTCGGATACCGCGTATCCTGCTTCTGCTTTCAGGACTCGCCACGGCGCGCGCACAGCATTGCCGCTCAGGGCGGAATCAACGCCGCCAAGAACTACCAGAACGACGGTGACAGCGTTTGGCGCCTGTTCTACGATACGGTCAAGGGCGGCGACTTTCGGGCGCGCGAGGCGAACGTGTACCGCCTCTCGCAAATAAGCCTGGCGATCATTGACCAGTGCGTGGCGCAGGGCGTGCCGTTCGCCCGCGAATACGGCGGGCTCCTCGCCAACCGGTCCTTCGGCGGAGCGCAGGTCTCGCGAACCTTTTACGCCCGCGGCCAGACGGGGCAACAGCTGCTTCTCGGTGCCTATCAAGCGCTCGAGAAGGAAATTGCCAGAGGCGGCGTGCGCATGTTCCCGCGCACGGAGATGCTCGAGCTGGTTCTCATCGAAGGGCGCGCGCGGGGTATCGTCGCGCGAGACTTGACCACCGGAGAAGTCACGTCGCACGCCGCCGACGCCGTAGTACTCGCTACCGGCGGATATGGCAACGTCTTCTATCTGTCGACCAACGCGAAGGGAAGCAACGCAACGGCGATTTGGCGAGCGCACCGAAAAGGCGCCGCGTTCGCCAATCCGTGCTTCACACAGATCCATCCGACTTGCATTCCGGTCAGCGGCGAGTACCAGAGCAAGCTCACTCTGATGAGCGAGTCACTGCGTAATGATGGCCGGGTGTGGGTTCCCATGGAGGGGGGCGACGCGCGCCCGCCGTCACAGATCCCCGAGGGCGAGCGCGACTACTTTCTGGAGCGCAAGTATCCGAGTTTCGGCAATCTGTCACCGCGCGACATCGCCTCACGCGCGGCCAAGGAGGTATGCGACGACGGGCGCGGCGTCGGCGAGACGCGGCTCGGCGTCTACCTGGATTTCGCCGACGCAATCAAGCGCCTCGGCCGGGATCAAATCGCCGAGCGGTACGGGAACCTGTTCGAGATGTACCAGCGCATCACCGATGAGAATCCGTACGAGGTGCCGATGCGCATCTATCCCGCCGTCCACTACACAATGGGTGGTTTGTGGGTGGACTACAACCTGATGAGCACCATTCCGGGGCTGCACGTGCTCGGCGAGGCGAACTTCTCCGACCACGGCGCCAACCGGTTAGGCGCGAGCGCACTGATGCAGGGTCTGGCAGACGGATATTATGTCATTCCCATTACGATTGGCGACTATCTGGCAAGCACGCCGCTGGAGCAGATCGACGCCAGGCATCCGGCGTTCGCCGACGCCGAGCGGGACGTGAGCGAGCGTACAAAACGCCTGCTGGGCATAAACGGCTCACGAACCGTCGACTCTTTTCACCGGGAGCTGGGCAAGGTGATGTGGGAGTATTGCGGTATGGCGCGCAATGCCGACGGGCTGCGCACGGCCATCCAGCGGATTCCCGAAATTCGGCGGGAGTTCTGGAATGACGTGAACGTTCCCGGCAGCCACGCCGAGCTCAATCAGGGCCTGGAAAGGGCGGGCCGTGTCGCCGACTATCTCGAGCTGGGTGAGTTGATGTGCATCGACGCGCTGCACCGGGAAGAATCGTGTGGCGGCCATTTTCGGGAGGAGAGCCAGACCCCCGAGGGTGAGGCCCTGCGCGATGACGAGCGGTACACCTTCGTATCGGCCTGGGAGTATGCCGGCCAGGACCAGCACCCGATTCTCAACAAGGAGCCGCTGTCGTTCGAGTACGTAAAGCTCGCGCAGCGGAGTTACAAGTGAGGCGGGTTGCGCGACGGGCGACGCGCGACGCGGGAATGACTTCGGGACATGCTGCGTCAGGCAGCCGTTCTGTTTTCCTCGCAACTCGCAACTCTCATCTCGAGGTCGGAGGTCCGTCATGCACCTGACTCTCGTCGTCTGGCGGCAAGCCGGTCCTAACGCCAAAGGCGCATTCGAGCGCTACGAGATGCCCGACGTCAGTCCCGACATGTCGTTCCTGGAGATGCTCGACGTGCTGAACGAGAGGCTCACCGAGGAGAAACGGTCGCCAATCGCTTTCGATCACGACTGCCGTGAGGGGATCTGCGGGGCTTGCGGAGTCATGATCAATGGCGTCGCGCACGGCCCGATGGAAGGCACGGCGACGTGCCAGCTGCACATGCGCAGCTTCAAGGATAAACAGACCATCACCGTCGAGCCCTGGCGCGCCACCGCCTTTCCGGTTTTGCGCGATCTTGTAGTGGATCGGGGGGCATTCGATCGTATCATTGCGGCGGGAGGGTTCGTGAGCGTCTCGACCGGCTCTCCGCCTGACGCGAACAGCATCCCGATCCCCAAGGTGGACGCGGACGCGGCGATGGATGCCGCCGCCTGCATTGGCTGCGGAGCCTGCGTCGCGGCGTGCCCCAATGCGTCGGCGTCGCTGTTCACCGCGGCCAAGGTCACTCACCTCGGCCTTCTGCCACAAGGACAGCCGGAGCGTGCACGGCGGGCCGTTCGAATGGTCGAGCAGATGGATATCGAGCAGTTCGGACATTGCACCTGGCATGGTGAATGTCAGGAGGCGTGCCCCAAGGACATAAGCATCGATACAATTGCCCGGATGAATCGCGACTACGTGCGAGCGGCGCTGACCGGATCGGCAGGCGCCCTCTCGCCGGCCGGCGATTAGCTCCAGCGGGCGGTGGCGCGGTTGGTGCACCCCCCGCCGCCAATAGGGAGGAAGCAATGAAGACGCCGAGCGAAGGGCCCAGCGGTTTCGGCAACCGGGAGGCGAACAAGGGGGGGGCCGACGCCGTGGAGAAGACCTCAGACGTCGCGGGCCATACCGCGACCCCGGAAAAGGAAATGCGGGAGGATGACGAAGCGGTTCCGGCGCTCAAGTCCTCTGGAGGACTCGGCGCGGGCATTTGGGT
>CAZPCC010000129.1:0-1699 GCA_964584905.1 uncultured Gemmatimonadaceae bacterium
CAGTACGGTGTTGCCACCGTCACGCAACCGCCGGAGGAGCCGCAGCAGCCGGTCGAGATCGCGGGCGTGAAGCCCGATCGACGGCTCGTCGAGCACATACAGCGTGTCGACCAGTTGCGCGCCGAGGGAGTTGGCTAGCGCTATACGCTGCGCCTCACCGCCGGACAGCGTACGCATGGCGCGCTGCATCGTCAGGTAGCCGAGCCCCACGTCGACGAGAAAATCGACCCGGCTCTGTGCCTCGCGCAGGATGCTCGCCGCGATCTGTCGCTCGTGGTCGGTGAGGGGAAGGGTAGCGAGCCAGGCTGCCAGTTCGGCCACCGGCAGGGCGGCCACTTCGGCGATCGATAGCCCCGCTACCCTGACGCCTAGCGATTCCGGCCGCAGTTTGGCCCCGCCGCAGGCAGTGCATTGCATCGCCGTCTGGTACTGCCGCAGGAACACGCGGATGTACTGCTTGTAGCGTTTCTCCTCCAGGTCGCGCAGAAAAGGGATCATTCCCTTGTATCCACGCCCTTTGGAATGGAGAAGCGCCTCACGTTGACCGGCGTCGAGCTCGCGCCATGGGCGCGTCATCGATATCCTGTTCCTGCGTGCAAACTCGGCAAGCGCGCGACGCTTGCCCTCGTACCGCGGCTTGGTCCATGGATCCAGCGCGCCGTCGCGAAGCGAGCGCTGTGGATCGGGAACCACCAGCGCTTCGTCGTACTCGAGCACCGCGCCAAAGCCGTTGCAGGTAGCGCAGGCGCCGAAGGGGTTGTTGAACGAAAACAATTGTGGAGTGGGAGCCGGCGCGCGGTATCCATCGTAGGCGCACTCGAACCGTTCGGTGAAGCGAAGCCGCTCGAGCGGTGCCTGACCGCCACCCGGAGTGACGGGCTCCGCCAGCAACACAACGCATTCCCCGTCACCTTCGAGAAAGGCCGCGGCAATCGCCTCGGCGATGCGGGTGCGGGCGTCGCTCGTTATGGCCAGCCGGTCGGCGATCACCAGCAGCTCGCGGGCGGTCACGAGCTCGTTGCCATCGGGCGAGAGCTCGTCGAGGCGGCGGGTGGCTCCATCGAGAAGCACGCGCACGAATCCCTGCGCTCGCAGATTTTCCAGCAGCGTCGGCTGCCCAACGGCGCTGCTGCGCGCCAGCGGAAAGGCGATGGAGAAACGGGTGTCGGGAGGCAGCGTTAGTACGGCATCGGTTGCCGACTGCACCGTATCGGGGCGAATCTCGCGGTCACAGGTGGCGCAGAGCGTCAACCCGACTCTTGCCCACAGAAGACGGAGGTAGTCGTAGATCTCGGTAGCCGTTCCAACGGTGGAGCGCGACGTCTTGACCGGGTTGCGCTGCTCGATCGCTACCGCTGGCGAGATTCCTTCAATGTGGTCGACGTCAGGCTTTTCCATCCGCTCGAGGAACTGACGCGCGTAGGCCGACAGCGATTCCACGTAGCGACGCTGCCCCTCGGCGTAGATGGTATCGAACGCCAGGGATGACTTGCCCGATCCCGAGGGGCCGGTGATGACCGTGAACGCCCGTCGCGGAATCTCGAGGTGAAGATTCTTGAGATTGTGCTGTCGTGCGCCGCGGACGGAGAGAACGGACAACGGGGGTCGGGGGTTGGGGGTGGGGGGGCGGGGGGGGCCGGGGCGACCCCGAGCGAGGCGCCGATGGGTGGGGCGCGGGGTGGGAGGCGGGGACGATATG
>CAZPCC010000130.1:0-1571 GCA_964584905.1 uncultured Gemmatimonadaceae bacterium
GAACGGCGGGTCGAGCGGCAATGGCGGGTCTGCCGCGTGCGACCGGAGGCCCTCAGCGCAGTCCAGGACTGGGTGGAGCGGCAGCGGCGCTTCTGGAGCGCTTCTCTCGACCGGCTCGAGCAGCACTTGCAGGAGAGGCCAAGAGACGAGGGGGGCGGGCGATGAGCTCTGCTGCCACGGGCGATCGCGTGCTCACGCTGGAACGGCGGCTGAAGGCCGCGCCCGAACGAGTCTTCGCAGCATGGATCGAACCGGGGCAGATCGTGAAATGGTTCGGTCCCGGAGACATGACCATTCCGATACACCGCATCGATGCACGGGTCGGCGGCGCGTGGACGGTCACGATGCGCGATCCGAGCGGCACCGACCTCCAGGTGAGCGGCGTCTACCGCGAGATCGATCCCCCAAGCAGGCTGGCCTTCACGTGGGCTTGGCACGATGACGGCAAGCGCGGCCACGAGACCGAAGTTGTGGTCGAGCTCAGACCGGATGGAGACGGCACGCTTCTCAAGCTGACCCAGCAGACCTTCCTCACGGCCAAGGACCGCGACATGCACAATATGGGCTGGGGCTCGTCGCTCGAGGGCTTGGCGCGCTTGGTTGAAGGTAGGTGACGGCGGCGACAAACGGGAGGGGTCACATGGCCGAACTGAAGATCATCGGAGTGCCGCAGAGCACCTATGTCCGTGTTGTCCGCATGGCGGCGGAGGAGAAGGGCGTCCCCTATGACCTCGATGTGCAACCGCCGCACAGCGAAGCCGTCAAGTCCGTGCATCCATTCGGCAAGGTGCCGGTGATGCGCCACGGCGACGTGGAGCTCTGCGAATCGCGGGCGATCGCCTCCTATATCGACCGCGTGTTCGACGGCCCCCCGCTCCTGCCGGGCGACGCCGCAGCCGCGGCGCGCCGAGCAATGGATATCGATCGTGAACACGATCATGGATCAGGCTCTTGTCCGCCGCTATTTCCTCGCGGGCTACGTCTATCCCCGCCGCGAAGATCGCGAGCCCGACAGGAGCATCATCGGCGCCGTTCTCCCGGACGTGGAGCGCCAGCTCGACGTCATCGAGTCGGCACTGGCAAAAACTCCTTATCTCAGCGGCGACGGCTTCTCGCTCGCTGACATCAACCTGATGCCGATCCTCTTCTATCTGAAGAATACGCAGGAGGCCGGCGCGCGCATCGATAATTCCCCGACCCTTGACCGATTATTACGAGCGCATTTCAAGCCGTCCGAGCTTCGTCAACACCGCGCCTCCGGCGTAACGCCGGCATTACCGGGGGCCGGGCTTACGCCGGGGGCCCCGGTAATCCCTTGAGCCGGTCCGGCACTGCTACCAGTACCGGTGAGAGCGACGGTGTTTCGGGTAGTACTGGTAGTGGCTGCGCGGAGCGACGTACGGAAACCCGAACCCGAAATAGAACTGCGGATGGGCCGAGTAGCGCCGATGCTTGTAGGAGCGCTTGTGGTCGCGATCCGAGTAACGCCAGTGGCCTCGCTTGCTGCTGCGCCAGCGCGGCTCCGACAGCCATGCGCTGTTGTCGCGGACCTGTTGGATGCCGTTTCCGGT
>CAZPCC010000131.1:0-13350 GCA_964584905.1 uncultured Gemmatimonadaceae bacterium
GGACGGCTCCAGGCTGCTGTTCGTCTCCGACAGCGGCCGCGAGTTCGCCGCGTTGCGCAGCTACGACCTGGCGACCGGCGCCACCTCGACCGTCTACGAGCAGGACTGGGACGTCATGGGCGCCGGATACTCGGATGGCGGTAGGTATCTCGTCGTCTACGTCAATGAGGATTCGCGCGGTGCCGCCCGCGTGCTCGATGCCACGTCCCTGCAGCCGGTCTCTCTGCCCGACATGCCGGACGGATTGGTTCGGGGAATCTCCATCTCGCCTGACGACTCGTCGTTCGCATTCTATGCCAGCGACGGCAGCGTGCCGGCCGACCTCTACGCCGGAACGTTCGCCGATTCGGTCTCCCGGCTGACCACCGCACTCAACCCGAACATCCGGAGCTCCGACCTGGTGAAGCCCAGTGTCGTGCGCTTCTCATCGTACGATGGCGTCGAGGTGCCCGGCGTGCTCTACAAACCGCACCAGGCCTCGCCTGACGCCAAGGCGCCCGCGCTCGTCATGGTCCACGGTGGGCCGGGGGGACAGGCGCAGGTCGGCTACCGCGCTCTGACTCAGGCACTGGTCAACCGCGGTTATGTGGTGTTCGACATCAACAACCGCGGAAGCTCCGGCTACGGCAAGACCTTCTACCAAATGGATGACCGCAAGCACGGCGAAGCCGATCTCGCCGATGTGGTGGCCAGCAAACGGATGCTGATCGAGACCGGATATGTGGATTCGGCGAAGATCGGGATCATTGGTGGAAGCTACGGCGGCTACATGGTGCTCGCCGCGCTCACTCTCCAGCCTGACGAGTTCGCGGTGGGTGTCGACATGTTCGGCATTTCCAACTGGAGCCGAACCCTCACCAACATTCCGCCCTGGTGGGATTCGTTCCGCGAGGCTCTGTACATGGAGATGGGCGACCCGGCGACCGACAGCGCACGGCTGCACCGGATCTCACCCTTGTTTCACGCCGATCGTATCAAGGCGCCGCTGATGGTCCTTCAGGGGGCCAACGATCCACGCGTGCTCCAGGTGGAATCCGACGACATCGTGGCCGCGGCGCAGGCGAACGGCGTGCCGGTGGAATACGTGGTGTTTGCCGACGAAGGCCACGGCTTCCGCAAGAAGGAAAACGAGATCAAGGGCTACGCGGCGGTGATCGCCTTCCTCGACAGGTACCTGAAGGGTGAAGGGGACGGATCGACGGTCGCTAGTCGATAGCATTCCACCACTCGCCGGGCCACCCGATTCTCAATCGTGTGGATCCGTTAGGCCCGGCGAGCCCTGAGTACGAAGCTGTGCGCGCCGAACGAGCCCGCCACCTTGCGCGTTTCGGCGCTCGAGCTGCCAGCGAAGTAGTCCAGGCTGTTCAACGTCTCGATATCGTCCAGCCCGACTGCTCTGAATTCCTCGACATACGTTTCGACGGTGGTGGCTCCGACGACGCACTCCGCCCACAGCTCCGGCTGCGCGCGGCATGCTTCGGACGGCAGAGTGTCGACAACGATGTCTGCCAGCTGCAGGAATCCACCGGGCCGAAGCACTCGCGCGATCTCGCGAATCGCCTTCGACTTGTCAGGCACGAGATTGAGTACGCCATTGCTGGTAACGACATCCACGCAGGCGTCCGGCAGCGGGATCGACTCGATATTCCCTTCGAGCGCCTCGACATTGGAGACCCGTGCCCTGGCGACATTTGCACGTAGCTTTTCGTGCATTGCCTCCGTCATGTCCATCGCGAATACTTTCCCTGTTGGCCCGGCCATCCGGCTGGCGATCAGGGTGTCGGTGCCTGAGCCGGCGCCGAGGTCGAGCACCGTGTCTCCCGGCTGAATGACGCCGGCGACGAACGGGTATCCGACTCCCGCGAAGGATTCGATGGCGGACGGAGGAAGCGCGTCCAGTTCGCTTTGCGGGTAGCCGACGAACTCGCACGCCGGCCGGCCGGTGGGGAAGTGAAATTTCCGCTGCGGCTCGTTTGCGACGGATGAGTACATGCGGCGCACCGCATCGAGGATCACCTCACGCTGATCGGAAAGAATCGCAACCATCAATTCCTCCAGTGGTTAATCGATGTTCTGTGTGTCAGCCGGAGCCGACGCGAAATCGGAGACCAGCAGCCGGATACGCTGCTCGAATTCCTGCCTGACGTCGCTGCGGCCCAGCTGCCTCAGATGGCGCGCCAGCTCCCGCTCGAACTCGACACGGGAGAAGCAGCTTTTGCAGGTACTGAGGTGAAGCGCCACCATGTTCCTGTCCATCCCGCTCAGCTCACTGTCGAGGTAAGCGGACAGCAGGCGCAGCGCCTCGGCGCAGTCGACTGGCGATGGCTTAGTCATGCGCTTCATCGTTTGTGTCTCGCGGTGGGACGCGGAGCCCTGCATCGCGCGCGTGCTCCCAGAGCGCCTTCTGAAGGAGCGACCGGCCGCGTGCCAGCCGGGAGCGGACCGTTCCGATCGGAACGTCCAGTTGGCGGGCGATCTCGCCATAAGAAGCCCCTCCCAGGTCGGCCATAATGACCGCGATGCGAAACGCCTCCGGCAAGGAGTCCAGCCCGCGCTCGAAGTCCTCGCGCACGAGCTTGTCCAGGAACTCTCTCTCCGGATTGCTCCACCAGAGAAGAAATGGCTGATGCAGTTGCTCGAACAGAGAAAACTCCGATGCTTCGTCAGGCAATTGTTCCTCATCAGGCCGGACCGCGTCTGCGCGGCGCTGGCTGATGAACAGATTCGTTAGAATTCGAAAGATCCACCCTCGAAACTGCTGCCGATCCTTCAGCGACCCGAAGCCGATCCACGCACGGGCCACCGCTTCGGCCACCAGATCCTCGGCATCCGCCTCGTTTCTCGTCAGGCGCCGAGCCGTGCCGATGAGATCGGGGAGGATGGCGAGCACGGTATCACCGAACCAACGGCGATTATCGTTTGCGACGGCACTCGCCGGATCCGATGTCACAGCATCCTCCCGCTTCACGGTCGCGTTCCGGTTCCGCCGCCGCTCACGAAGATCGCGAGTCGGCGGCTTTCCGGCTGGTGGCGTCGAGCGCCTCACGTACGTCGGACGCATAGCTAAAGAGAAAGTTCTCATCGTTGCCAGTATGCTTGGCGATGGCGAGGCGGCTGAGTGGCCGCCTGCCGTGGCAACGAAACAGGATTAATCTGAAGGCGATCTCTATGGCGTGTGCCGGCGCGGGTCGTCGGCCGGGTTCACGTAAATGATGCTCCATGGTCCCTCACCGTGCAGCTGGATGATGGTCTGCCCCGAGGCTTGCGCGAAATGCCGCACTTGCGGCGCAAGGGCGGCAAAAGTTCCGATCGGCAGCTCGCCTAGCTTGGCCGCGTCGAACTGCTCACCCATGCCGACGCGAAACGTCCCCTGGAGCACGGTTACGTGCTCAACTACGGGGTGAAAGTGCGGGGGGATCCGGTACCCATCAGGCATCCGCAGTCGCATCGTGAATTCGCCGGGCTTCGATGGATCACCTTCGATGACTGCCAGTTCCGCGCCGGCCGGAAGGCTCGCCGGGACTGGATTCCACGCAATTTTGCCGGGTAGAGCGACGATAACGTGCTCGGCGGTACCGGCTTCCGGCTTCTGGGCAGTCGCGGTGCTGGCGAGAAGAGTCAGGCTGAGTGTGAGGAGTACTGGTCGCATGGTGGTCTCCTGATTGTCGGTCCATGGGCGGCCAGGTCGGCCGCCCCCTATTGGTCGACGCAGAGGGACGAAAAAGGTTCCCGATCTCATCTCGGGTCAGGCTCCGAATGTGTCCATGCCTGACGACAAGCACGAATTCCGCAAGATAGGGAACGGGGGATTCAGAATCGCACAACCATGTTCTCGAGTGGAATCTCGGCGCGAACCCGGCGCGCGGGCCGTTCCGCCGAGGCGGTCCACGGAGAGCCCGCCAGCAATGGTCCTACCTGCTGCACTCGCCCAACGAGCTCGAACTCATCAAGCACGAATGGGACGCCTTCGCCGTGAAGCACTTCCGCCGCATCGCTCACCTGAAAGTGCAGGTGCGGGCCGAGCGAGTTCCCCGAATTTCCGATCAGCCCTATCGACGCTCCCTGCGCTACCTGGTCACCGGGCTTTACCGACAGTGAGCCCGGAGCGAGGTGGGCGTAGCTCGTGAATTGACCCTCATCTGTCTCGATCACGACCACGTTACCCGTAGCCTGACGCGCATCGACGACGGCCATGGTCGGAGGCGCGAGTGGCGTATTGTCAGGCGCTCCATCTCGCGCGATCACCACGCGTCCAGCGGCTGCAGCATACACCGTGTCGCCGTAACCGTACCACGCCTCATTCGTCGATGAGTCCCCGCGGAACAGACGGCCATCTTCGCCCAGCCTTGCCCAGTCGACGGCAAAACGCTGCGGAACGCGCACCGTGCCCTCGGTTGCGACCAGCGACAGGCGGTGCCCTGATGCGTTCGACGGCGCACGGATCGCCACCCACGGCCCGCCGCGCACGGGGGCGGCCATTTCGGGAACCGCCGCCGTATCCGGATGGACCCAGCGCAGGGTGAGCGTGTCGTGCTGCGCGTCCTCGCCGCTCAACGTCAGGCGGTGCCGCAGCGCTACCGGCGCTTGCGCCTCGGCCGACAGCGTGATCCACATATACGCCACGGCGCGCGCGCCTGCTGCGATCAGCGGTCCGGTGGCTGAGCGTACCGGGGGCTGCCCTACCACGTTCACCCGCTGCGCGAGCGGCACGCCGCGAAGAGCGGTAATCGCGTGACCCGCGGAGTCGAGTACATCGAGCGCTTCCAGTCTCACCGGTCGGGCGCCGAAGTTCGTAAGGTGTATTTCATACACCAGGTGCAGACGCCCGAGCGCGCGCACCGGCCTCGGCGCGTGCGGAATCGCTACTTCCAACGGTGCCACTCCGACCTGCTGAGCCGGCGCGGGGCGAGCTCCGGCGGTAAAGACTGCTCCCACACAAAGCTGAGTGAGGAGCAGCCTGGTAAGGCGTAACACACCCGCAGAGGTCATTGAGCCTCCTGGTAGGGGTAATCCTGGCGCTCTAATTGTCGGCGCTCACTCTGCGGCAACATCCTCCGACAGCACCTGTTGAGATCGCCGGACAATTATCCGCCACGGCCAGATCGGCCAGGAAGTCGTCGGCGCCGGCAAGGTAGCTGACCGGTCATCATGTCATTCAGGGCAGAAGCCATGGTGGCGGGCATTCCGTCCGGTTGACACTCTTCCACGTCTGCCACATACTAACCTCCCCTGTTAGAAGAAGTTGGCTGATGCTCCCGAGCCCTGACCGCGGTGGACGATACGCGTCCGCGTTGCGTCGCCAGGGCGTTGGGGCGTCAGCCGTCCCTCCCCCGAGTCCGTGTCGATGCGCGAGTTCTTCCTGAAGCCCGTCTTCCAGGTTCGCGACGATTCGTACAGCTGGTCGGACGTTGCGCTGGCGGCGGTGGTCTGGGGCGACTGGGAACGGCTGCGGCGCGAGGTTCGCGAGGGGCTGGCATGCGTCCACAGCTACAGGGACTCCGGTCGTCCGCTTCCCGAGGCGGAGATTGACGCCGCGGCGGCGGATTTTCGTTATGAGCGTGAGCTCATATCGGCCCAGGAAACGGAAGCGTGGTTCGCGAGCTGGGGCATCAGCGCGAGCCAGTGGATGGGATACATCCGCCGGTCGGTGCTTCGCGCCAGGCTGGAAGCCCGGCTGCCGGAGCTGCTCACGAGGCATCCGGTGTCCGATGCCGAAGTCGCCGCGGCAGCGGGAGTCGAGGCGATCTGCTCCGGAATGCTCACCCGGTTGGCGCCCCGTCTCGCCGCCCGCGCGGCAGCATACGATAACATGCGTGGCGCGCAGCAGAACGGCGGCCCGCTCTACAGCGACCAGGATGTGGCTGGCGCGCGGCACGGATTTCCGAAGGACGTGCGATCGTTAGGATTGGATGTAGATGATGCAACGCTGGATGCGTGCGCGACGCGTCTTGCCCGTGCGGAGCTCGCGCTGCGCGACTTCCGTGCAGCGGTCATTACCCCTCGGGCGGTCGCCGATCAGATCTCCACCCATCATCTGGAATGGATCCGCGTCGCCTATCAAACGCTCATCTACCCGGCAGAGGCGATGGCGCGCGAAGCTCTGCTCTGCGTGCGCGAGGACGGGATGGATTTCACGGACCTCGCCGCGGCAACAACGGTGGCCGATCTGCGGGAGGACGAGCGGTGGATAGGTGAGGTGACCGGTCCGGTTCACGCCGCCCTGCTCGGCGCCCGCGCCGGAGAGGTGATCGGGCCGTTCTCGATAGACGGCCGGCACGGGCTGATTCGCCTGACCGACAAGTGCCTCCCCTCCGCCGAAGATGAGCAGGTTCTCAACCGGGCCGAAACCGCCGCGCTGCAGCGGGCGCTCTCCAACGAGCTTCAGACCCGCGTACACTGGCTGACCACGATCTGACGATGACTCACGCCAGGCGAAGCTGATGACCGACACCCGCTCGGTACTGCAGGACCTGCCGCTGCTGCGGATGCTTCCTCCTGATGCGCAGGAGCTCGTCCGTAACGCCTTCACGCCGGTCAGCTACTCGTTCGGTTCGTCCATCGTCAGGCAGGGGGAGCCAAGCGACGGATACTACGTGCTGGTGTCGGGTCGCGCGCGCCTCGTCAAGCTCGGCACTGGCGGAGACGAGATCTCGTTGAACGTGCTCCGTCCAGGCGAAGGCTTTGGCGAGATGGGGCTGCTCGACGACGCCACCCTCGCCGCCACCGTGCGCGCCAGCAGCGACGTGGAAGTGCTGCGACTCGACAAATCCGTGTTCGATGCCCTGGTGCGCAGCCGGCCGGAGATCCGTCATTTCTTCGAACTGCAGATAAAGCACCGCCATCTGCAGGGCTTTCTGCGGGAGTTCACGCCGTTCGCCAGCCTGCCTGCCGAGACGGTGCAGGCGCTGATCGCGACGCTGGAGCCTATAACGTTTGGTGCCGGGGAGACTGTGTTTAGAGACGGTGAGGAGCCTGGACCGCTCTACATCGTCGAAGAAGGCCGGTTGCGCGTATTTACCGACTCGAACGGCCGGAAAAAGAATGTCGCCTTTCTACGAAAGGGCGATTTCTTCGGCGAGGTGTCCGCATTCACCGACATGCCGCGGACGGAAACGGTGGAGGCAGTGTCGGAATGCAAGCTGCTGGCGCTGCTCCCGGAAACCTATCGCGACCTGCTGGATGAGCATCCGGAATTCCGCGCGCAGATAGAGCAGCGGCTGCCGGCCTATGCGTCGCGGCACACCGCGCTCTTTCCGCTGGACTTTGCTCAGGAGATGCTGCCGGCCGAGGTAGCGGTGCACGACAAGGTGGGACCGGACCAGGTGCAGTACACCACCGAGTGGTCGACTGCCGAGGCCGAGGCGATGCTGCGCGGGCTTCGAAGTGGCGCTGCGGCGGCGGCTCCGGAAGCGCCGTTCGCCGAGGACGGTCGTTTCATCAAGCAGGCCAGGCGGATCCGCACCTTCAAGCACGTTCGTCAGGTCGACGAGATGGACTGCGGCGCGGCGAGCCTGGCGATGATCTGCGAGCATTTCGGAAAAGCGGTCAGCCTGGCGCGCATCCGGCAGTTGGTCCACACCAGCCTCGATGGCACGAGCCTGAAAGCGATATGCTCGGCGGCGACGGAACTCGGGCTGGCCGCACGGTCGGTCAAGTCGTCGTCGCGGTGGCTCAAGTCAATGCCCCTGCCGGCGATCGCTCACTGGGAAGGAAACCACTGGGTAGTGCTGTACGACGTGACCGACACGCACGTACGCATCGCCGACCCGGCTACCGGCCGCCGCCGGATGAAGCGCGAGGACTTCGACAAGGCGTGGTCCGGCTACGCCGCGCTGTTCGACTATACCGCCGAGTTCGAACATGCGCCCGAGGCCAAGTCGAGCACCGGCTGGATATGGCCGTTCGTAAGGCAGCACACCGGTATCGGGCTGCAGGCGATCGCGCTCGCGATAATCGTCAGTGCGTTGCAGATGGTTCTGCCGATCTTCACCCAGCTCATTGTCGACCGCGTGCTGGTGGACAACGATCCGGGTCTGCTGCGGGTGCTCGTCTTCGGCATGCTTGGCGTGCTGGTGTTCATGATTGTCGGCCTCACCGTGCAGCGCTACCTGCTCAGCTTCATCGCCGTTCACATCGACACTTCCACGCTCGACTACCTGACGAGGAAGCTGCTGGCGCTTCCGATGAGCTACTTCAATACCCGCCGCACCGGCGACATCCAGCGCCGGCTGCAGGGGATCAGGCAGGTTCGCGAATTTCTCGTGCAGGAAGGGGTGGCGGCGCTTACCGCGGTGGCGCAGCTGGCGGCGACGCTCGTGCTCATGCTCATCTACAGCCCCAAGCTGACGCTGATCTTTCTCAGCCTGGCGCCGCTATACGCCGCACTGATGTACTTCTCCGCGCGCTGGCTCCACCCGGTCTACGACGACCTGGAAAAGGCTTTCGGCAAGTATTCCTCGCACCAGATCGACGCCATCAAGGGCATAGAGACGGTGAAGTCGATGGGCGCCGAGATGGCGTTTCGCGACATCATGCTCCACGAGTTCACCACCGTCGCCAGGAAACGCTTCAAGGCCGACTTCACGGCACTCGCGTACAACGGTGGCATCCAGATGCTCACCGTGCTCTCGCTCATACTGTTTCTCTGGGCGGGCGCGCTGGAAGTAATGAACGGGAACATGACGATCGGTGCGTTCGTCGCCTTCAACACGCTCGTCGCCCTCGCCAACGCGCCCATCATCACCACGCTGTCGCTCTGGGATGCCGCGCAGCTCGTGCGCGTGCTGCTCGACCGGTTGAACGACGTGTTCGAGCAGGAGCCGGAGCAGGGCAACGACCATTCGGCACTGCTGCCGGTGCGCACGCTCGAGGGACGCATCCGGTTCGAGAACGTGACCTTTCGCTATGGCGGCGCGGAGGCGCCGGCGATCCTCGATGGCCTCAGTTTCGAAGTGGCACCCAACAAGAAGGTCGCGATCGTCGGGCGCAGCGGATCGGGAAAGACCACGCTCATCAAGTGCCTGTCGGGACTGCTCGAGCCCACCGATGGCGCCATCTACTACGATGGGATTGAGCTGTCGCGGCTCAACTATCGCGACCTTCGAAGGAACATCGGCTTCGTCCTGCAGGAGAATCACCTTTTCGACGACACGATCGCGCGCAACATCGCCTTCGGCGAGCAGGAACCTGACACCGACGGCGTAATGTGGGCGGCGCGTGCCGCCAACGCGCACGAGTTCATCGAGCGGCTGCCGCTCGGCTACGACACGAAGATCGGTGAGTCGGGCCTCTCGCTGTCCGGCGGACAGCGGCAGCGCGTCGCCATAGCGCGGGCACTATACCATCGTCCGCCCATCCTTGTATTCGACGAAGCCACCTCGGCGCTGGACAGTGAGAGCGAGCGCGCGGTGCAGGAGAATCTCTCCCAGATACTCGAGGGGCGCACCGCGTTCATCATCGCCCACAGGCTCAGTACCGTGCGCGAGGCCGATTCGATAATAGTGATCGAGAAGGGCGCCATCGTCGAGCAGGGAACGCACGACGATCTGCTGGAGCGTAAGGGGCTGTACTACTACCTGTGCAGTCAGCAATTGGGACTTTAGACCGCCAGGATTCCGGCGTTCGCCTGAGTAACCGAGCCTATCCGGGGTCGGAGCCATCGGAGGACTGAGTAATGTCGCCAGCACCGCTCGACAACGAAGTGGAGAGCGCGCCGTACCTCGACGCCCGGCCGCCGCACTGGGCGGCGCGGGGGCTGGCGTACTTCGTCATTGGTCTATTCGTCGTCTCGCTCCTCGGGGCTGTGTTCATCGATGTGCCCGAGACTGTTTCCGGACCCTTTGTGCTCGTGCCCTCAGGCGGCAGCGATCCGGTGCGGTCGCCTCGCAAGGGACAAGTCGTCGATGTCCGGGTCCTCGAGGGTCAGAACGTGAATCGCGGCGATGCGCTGTTCGTGCTGCAATCCGAACCGTTAGGCGACCGGCTCGGCGAGCTGGCCGCTCTCCAGGCGCAGCTGCGGGGATCCGACGGCGCGCTGCGAAACCAGCAGAGCGAGTACGAGGATGCCAGGCGTGCCGACGAGCAGCAGCGCGCAATGCTGCAGAACCGGCTGGCCTCGCTGGAGCGAACGGTGAACCTGAAGCGTGAGCGTCAACAGGTAGCTCAGCAGCTTGCCGACAGTTATCGCGCCGGCTACGAGCGCAAGGAGCTTAGCCTTGCGGAGTACACACCCGCCCTGCTCGAATCGCAGGAGCTGGCAGAAGAGCTGGTCACGTACGAAAACGAGTACGCGGAGACGCGCGCCACGATCGACAAGATGGGGCACGAGATGGCTGCCCGCGCCGCCGCGCACCGTGAGAGCGCCCGTGCGCTGAATGAAAGCCGCGAGCGGATGCGGATTCGCATTGCCACGCTCGAGCGGGACCGGGCGCATAGCGACAGCGGACAACTCCACGTACAGGCACCGTGCGCCGGTACGGTGCTCGAGCTCAAGGTGAGCACAGCCGGGGCCGTGGTGCAGGAAGGCGACGTGCTGAGCGAAGTCGCCTGTTCGGGGCAGCTTCTGCAGGCGGAGCTGGCGGTACCGCCCGGCGCCGTTGCCCGCTTGCGAGCCGGGCAGGGAGTGAAGATGCTGTACGACGCATTTCCCTACCAGCGTTATGGAGTACGGCACGGACGCGTGCGCTGGGTGAGCCCCGCCGGCATCTCGGCTCCGACCGGATCGACATCATTCCGCGCCTTGGTGGACCTGGAAGATGAAGGGATCAAGGTCGATGGCCAGCTGCGGCCTTACCTTCCCGGCATGGGCGGCGAAGTGCGCGTAATAGTCGGCCGGCGATCGCTCGTCAGTTATGCTTTTGAGCCGATCCGCCAGCTGCGCGAGAGCATGGCTGAAACTCCTTCGAACGAGTCATGAGAGACAT
Organism: uncultured Gemmatimonadaceae bacterium; assembly: GCA_964584905.1. Lineage (GTDB taxonomy): Bacteria > Gemmatimonadota > Gemmatimonadetes > Gemmatimonadales > Gemmatimonadaceae > JALZIF01. Next base: position 10,923 of record CAZPCC010000131.1, read on the forward strand.
CGACGACGGAATCGACCTCGCTCGCGACCCCCGCTGGCCAACACCAAGTGCCGGTGTGCAAGCGGTCGCTGCGGAGCGCTACACGCTCGAGGACTTCACCACCGACGATCCGGAGATGCGCGCCTGTCTGGAACTGGCGCGTGTAGCCGCGCGCACCGAACTGCCGATTCTCATTCTCGGCGAATCGGGCACGGGTAAGACACTCCTCGCCCGCGCCATCCACAACACATCGCCAAGGGCAGGCGCGCCGTTCGTTGCATTCAACGCCGCGGCGCTGAGCGAAACGCTGGTCGACAGTCAGCTGTTCGGCCACGAGCGCGGGGCATTCACCGGGGCGACCAGGCGGGTGAAGGGCAAGTTCGAGCTTGCGCACGGCGGAACGTTGTTCATCGATGAGATTGCCGACATGGCGACGTCGGCGCAGGCCAAGATCCTTCGCGCGGTGGAACATGGCGAGTTCGAGCGTCTGGGATCCGAAACACTGCAGAACGCAGTCGTCAGGCTCATTTCAGCGACGCACCTGCCTATTCATCGATTCATCGGCTCCGATCATTTCCGCCGAGATCTGTTCTACCGCATCAGCGGAATCACAATCAACCTTCCGCCGCTGCGCGAGCGTCCGGGCGACTTGCGAGCTTTAATCGCCGCCGAGATCGCCAATGCCAGCCGGAATCAGCGGCGCGAGATCACGGCGCTGAGCAAGGTCGCCGCGGCTCGCCTGTTCGCCCACCCATGGCCAGGCAATCTTCGGGAGCTGAGGCAGGTACTGCATACCGCCGTGGCACTGACCGAAGGCGACACCATTCAGTCGGAATCCATTCTGCTGGGCGAGCTGGACGAGCCGCAGAATAACGACGGTGCAGAGCGCGACGCGGATGCGGCCGGTACCAGATCGACTGCTGCAAGGCACCAATCACAGGGTCATCCTGACGTCGCCGATCTTTCTGAAGAAGACCTTAGCCTTCGAACGATGGAGCTTCGACACATCCATCGGGTGCTGGACATTACCGGCGGCAACAAGCGGCGGGCAGCGCGACTGCTGGGCCTGTCCCGCTCGACGCTCGACCGAAAGCTCTCCGGTGAGGAGGCGGAAGCCGCTGCCGATCACCCGCCGCCAGCGGATGTGGTTGTCGGTGACCGCTCGCCGTCGATGGCCCACCGCGCGTCGAATCAGGCTCGCTAGCCTGTCAGTCGGCATCGATAGGAGTGAGCTCCTCGAGATGGTCTCGTTTAGAAACCATCGTGCGCATTATGAGGCCATCGGTGTCCCGTTCCAGGCCGGCCCGCGGCGGGAGATATTTCCTGACGCTGTCCCAAGAGAAGACGTTGCAACGACTTACGCCTAACTGGGCCAACGGTACGCGGGTTGCTTTAGCTTTAGAGGAATGCGAAGCGGCAACTTCGCGATGAAGCCAACGCTCAATGGACGACGTAGCGCTTCGGAGGATCAGCGCGCTTCGAGACACGAGGTAGCATGGATTCGACGGACGGCGACGAGCCCAAGAGGAACGAAGACAGCGTCGAGAAGCCTGACGACAGCATTCTTCTCAAGGATCTCGCGCCCCGCAAAGAGGTGAAGGGCGGTGGGGGAAAGCTCCGGTTCGGTGAGAGCCCGATTGCCGACTCCACCGACTTGCCTCGGGATTGACGAGAGCAGTTGGCGCAGCATGTCGTGAAGGAGTTTGATCGTTCGAAGTTTACCTCGCCCATCGTTGTTCAGCGGACGCTGCAGCACCGATCGGGCGCCTCAACCACGGAGATTCACGATGACGGACGAACGCAAAGACCGCGAGAACAAGCCTGAGACCGAGAGTGACGAGCAGGTCTCGGACCTCAAGTCGAAGAAGCTTGATCGTGACGAAGAGGGGAAGGTGAAGGGCGGGGGCGGAACTCGTCCAATTAGCCCTGACCTTCTCACCTGATCGATCCAGCAGCGATGGAATGTCGAGCGGGGGCCAGCCGGCCCCGCTCGTTTTTTTAGGAGTTAGGGAATAGGAATTAGGAAATAGAAACGAGGAAGTGGTTATCTGGGTACACAACGCCCACGCCACCCCGGACGCGTACTCGTTCGTTTCGCCCAGACCCGTCCCAATGCGGAGGTTGTCGCTCATCACGCCGCCTTTGCAGATGGTCTCATTACTGGACCTGACGGGCGCGAATTGGGGCAGCGGTGGTCTCGTCTTTGGGCCGGCGATCGACGGCGCTTCCCGGCCGATACTCGTAAGGCTCTACGGCCCAAAGGGTTGCAGGATCCATCGCTCACGGTACGCGGGTTGCCTGTAGAGTGACCGAAGCACTCTGTCAAAAGGCCTGGATGGACGACCTCGTCCATAACGATCCGATGAGGCACGCCCCGAGGATTCAATGACCCAGCAACCGGAGCAGAAGCCGAGTCCAGGACCCAGGGAGGAGGAAGAGCAGGGTGAGT
>CAZPCC010000132.1:0-1799 GCA_964584905.1 uncultured Gemmatimonadaceae bacterium
TTCGCCGCGCTGGCAGCTCATCACGGAGAAGAAAGATGGGCACTGGTCCCACCACCTTACCGAAATAGGAGAAAATTCATGCAACGCTACACGACCAATCTTCTTGCCGCCGCGACCAGCGTCCTCGCCCTCGCGGCGGGCGGCGCGGCGGCCGAGCAGACCGCCCTCGTCCTTTACGAAACAAAGGGAGCCGATCAAAGCGACCGCCAGGACGGCATCGCCTTCGTCGAACTCGACCCAAAGGAGCCCGACTACGGCCAGATCCTCGCACAGATCCCGCTACCGCCGGAATTCCACTCGCACCACATCTTCTACAACCCGGCGCGGGACAAGGCCTACGTCACCTCGCTCGCGACGCCCGAGCTGCGGGTCTTCGACGTCAGCGAGTTCCCCTACCGGTGGAACTCGGTAGAGGTCGCGGATTGCGACGTGGGCGAGGACGTCTCGTTCTCCGAGGCGCAGAGCAAGTGGTACCTCACCTGCATGGGCTCGTCGGTGGTCATCGTCGGGGATGCCGAAACGGACGAGGTGCTGGAGACTGTCGCGATGCCCGCGCCTTGGCCGCACGGGATCGCGACGAACGATGCGATCGACCGGCAGCTGGTGACCAGCACTGCCAACCCCTCCGACCCGAACGAATGGGGCGAGGAAATCGTCGTGCTGCAACCCAGCACCGGCGAAATTCTGTCGACCCACAAGATGTCGAATGCGCCGTCGCCTTCGGGCGCGGGGCCGGTCGAGGCGTTTTTCGTGCCGGGTGTCGAGCCGCCGCTGGTCTACATCACCAACATGGAGGGCAGCCTGTGGCTCGCCGAGTGGCAGACGGAGAGCGAAGAATTCGCCTTCCGCGAGGAGTTCCGGTTCGACGAGCTGGGCCAGGGCATGACCCTCGAGGTCTACTTCAATGCCGAGGGTGACCGGGCCTATGTGACGTCGGCAATGCCCGGGCATCTCAACGCCTTCGACATCACCGATCCGCGGGCGCCCGAGCATCTGTGGGCGGCAGAGGCCGCGGGCGGCGCGCACCACCTGGTGTTCTCGCCCGACGGCAGCCGGGCCTATGTGCAGAACAGCCTGCTCAACATCGAGGGCATGAACGACGGCTCGATCTCGGTCATCGACCTCGAGACCGGCGAGAAGATCGACAGCATCGACACGTTCAAGGACGCGGGGCTCACGATCAACACGATCGTCCTGACCCCCGAGGCCGAGGACTTCCACAGCCACTAAGGCAGACGGTGACGGCGGGAATATACGCCGTCACCGCACGTCCGAACGTGCAATTTCAAAGCGCCAGATGCCGGGGGAGAGGCCCGTGGCGCGGCGGAAGGCACGGCTGAAGGAGGCTTCGGATTCGTAACCGACGGCTTCGGAGATGTTGTAGACGGGCGTGTCGGTGTCGGCCAGCAGGCCGGCCGCAATCTGCATGCGCCAGCTTGTGAGATAGCTCATCGGAGGTACGCCGAGCGTCTCCTTGAATGTCGACGCAAGCACGGTGCGCGACACGCCGCTGGCCCGCGCCAGCGACGACAGCGTCCAGGCCCGCGCCGGGTCGTCATGGAGCAGTGCGATGGCACGGGCGACATGCGGGATGCGCAACGCCGCGAGCCAGCCGCGGGCATCCTGCGGCAGGCGTTCGGCATAAATGCGTACAGCCTCGATGAAGATCAGTTCGCTCAAGCGTGACAGCACGTTGCGGCCGCCGTCCCGACAGCCCTGACCCTCGGCCGCGGCGGCCCGGATCAGGCTGGCGAGCCATCCGTCCCTTTCGGAATACCCGTCCGTGATGACCAGCATGC
>CAZPCC010000133.1:0-3091 GCA_964584905.1 uncultured Gemmatimonadaceae bacterium
GCTCACCGACATGACCGATGAGCAGTGGGCCCGCACCATGCGTCAGAACAGCGACTCGATCTTCTTCACCACCCGCGCCGCCGCGCGGCAGATGTCATCCGGCGGGCGGATAGTGCTCGTCTCCAGCACCGCCGGCCAGCGCGGCGAGGCGAATCACGCCGATTACGCCGCCTCGAAGGGCGCCGTCATCTCGTTCACCAAGTCGCTCTCGACCGAGCTCGCCCCGCGCGGCATAACGGTGAACTGCGTCGCCCCCGGCTGGATCGACACTGAAATGGCCGCGTCATCCCTTACCGGCGACCACCGCGGCCGTATCGAGCGCTCGATCCCAATCGGCCGCATCGCAACTGCAAGGGACGTCGCCGGGCCGATAGTGTTCCTGTGCAGCGAACACGCAAGGCACGTGACGGGGGAGGTGCTGAATGTTAACGGAGGGTCTGTTCTGTGCGGCTAGGTGGGAATCGGTAGTCGGGAATCGGGAATCGGGAATGGGGAATCGGAACAGCCGCTAAGCTGTGTTTCGATTGCCGATTCCCGATTACCGATTCCCGATCAAGCCACTCGTCTCCATTCTTTAAAACATCTCCAACTAAACTCACTTGCCGCCCTTATCTGATCCGGGAACCCGAAATAGTCCTTGTACCCTTCCTGCTCGGCGCGCCAGCGGCAACACCAGGTAAATTCAAATGAATGCACCGCGGTGTCGGCGGTTTCGATGCGCACCACGCCGGTGAAATCGGAGCAGCCGGATCGGGCGCGCACGCTGATCCGGTCGATGGTGAGATCAGGAAGCACGTCGAGCAGATGCAGCAGCAGGCGCTCCATCTTGACGATAGGCGCGGCTCGCTCGAGCTCGATGCGCGCGGCGGTGCCGGCTCGCAAATACTGCGCGACGTCGCTCTTGAAGGCGTCGGTTGCGCGGGACCGGGTCAGCAGACTCTTCAGCTCCATAAGTCACGAAATCTAGAATGTCGAAGGCATCTTATCACCCCTCCGCACCGCTTCGTCCGCCGGGCGCTGTCATCGCAATCGCAAGGCGCCTGGAGGAGGCGGGTCACGAGACCTGGTGCGTGGGTGGAGCGGTGCGTGACGCCTTGCTCGGCCAGAAGCATCTGGACTGGGATCTGGCCACCGCGGCAACCCCCAAGCAGGTGCGGCGGCTCTTTTCGCGCACCGTTCCGGTGGGGATGGAGTTCGGCACCGTGGGTGTGTTGGATGACTCCGGAGTAATGCACGAAGTCACCACATTTCGGCGCGACGTCTGGACCGATGGACGGCACGCCGAAGTGGAATTCGGCGCGTCGCTGGAGGAGGATCTCGCCAGGCGGGACTTCACCATAAACGCCATCGCCTATTCCGCCACCAGCCGCGAGATGCGCGACCCGTTCGACGGCCGCGGGGACCTGGAGCGCGGGATGATCCGGGCGGTCGGCACGCCTGACGACCGGATGCGCGAGGACCGCCTGCGCGCGCTGCGGGCCATCCGCTTTGCCTCCCGATTCGGCTTCACGATCGATCCCGGCACCTGGCACGCCATAGAGAAGAGCGCACCTCATCTGGGCCGGCTCTCCGCCGAGCGAGTGAAGCAGGAGTTGGAGAAGACGATGGACCAGGTGGAGCGTCCCGGAGAGGCACTCGAGCTCTGGCGGCAGGCCGGAGCCCTTCGCACGCTGATTCCGGCGCTGCACGACGTACCCGAGGTCACCTTCGCATCGGTCAGCGAGCTGCCCCTGCCGCGCGAAGGCGCCGCGAGCGATGAACGGCGCAATATCCGGCTCACCGCCATGTTTCTGGACCTGAGCGCCCGAGAGGCCACCAGCGTGCTCCGCGGGCTGCGCTTCTCCAACCGGGAGATCGCGTGGATTGGCGGCACCATCGAGCAGTGGCACCTCGTTCGCGACCCTCTGGAGCGAATCGCCCGCGGCGAATACCGCCCTGGCGGAGGCGACCTGCGCCGCCTTGTGGCGACAATCGGCCGCCTGCGAGTGCGCACAATCTTCCGCCTCCTCGCCGCCCGCTGCGCCGCCCAAGAAGGCGGTTCCCCGACCCCCGACCCCCAACCCCCGACCCTCCAAGCTTCGCCACGCCACTGGACCCCAATACATTCCCTCTATCGCGAGGCCCTGAAAACGGCATTCCGATCGACGGCGCCGCTGGAAGTCGCCGACCTGGCAATCGACGGCGACGATCTCAGAGGCGCGGGGATCCCGCCCGGACCGGCACTCGGAGGGATCCTGCAGCGGCTGCTGGATGAGGTGCTCGACGACCCCTCGCGCAACACGCGCGACTGGCTGTTGGCGCGGGCGATGGAACTGGCGGCGGAGCCCCCGGCGGGCGGGGAGGAGCGTTAGGTGCTATTTCGCGGCAGGCAACCCGAGACTTCGCTCTGGCGGCGGTTCCGCACCGCCGCCGACGGCTTCTCCTTCATCAAGGAGGAGGAGTACTACGCCGCTCACCTGGTCGCCAACTCCGAGCGCGTCGCGGACCTGTTCGAGGCACTGCTCGAGCACATGCCTCCGGCCGTCGCCGTCTCGATTCGCGATGCCCGCACGGGAACCCAATGGGAGGGGACGAGCGTTGCGCTCCCGGACGTTCGCGATGCGATAGCGCGTCTCAAGTCGCCGCTGGCGTCGTTCGGCGGCGTGGAGATCTCCGTCTTCACGACCGACGACCAGTTGACGCTCAACCCTGTGATGGAGCTGTTCGTCTACGCCCGCAGCGACCAGTGGCTCTACATACTTCAGGGCAAAGGCCTCGAGCAGCGCCGCTCGGTCCGCACGCGCAGCTGGAAGCTCGGCCGGGTGACCCACCCACCGGCTCCCGAGCTGAGCGAAGCAGTCGCCGCCGCGGCAGCATCGTTAGGACTTGCGTCGAAGTAAGTTCGTTGCTGCAAGAAACGTTGTGCATTGCGTGCATCTTTTCCGTTTGAGTCTCGCATTTTTTACCGCGGAGGACGCGGAGGACGCAGAGGAAAGCTGAGGGCTCGGTGGTGCTTCAATCTGATCTGTGGAAACCATTGATTTGTTTTCTTTTTTTTTGAATGGAAGTCGCAGGCCTCCGCGCATCCTCCGCGTCCTCCGCGTCCTCTGCG
>CAZPCC010000134.1:0-6761 GCA_964584905.1 uncultured Gemmatimonadaceae bacterium
CGCCAGTGGCTATGCTGGGCGCGAGCTCTGTCAGCTCGTGCTTGCGCATCCCTCCCTCGAACTGACCTTCGCCACAGCCAACGAACGGCGGGGACAGCTGGCGACATTGGGCGGCCGCGACGTGCGGTTCATAGCTGGAGAAGATGCACCGCTTGCTTCCGCAGAGCTGGTCTTTTCGGCGCTGCCGCACGGCGCGTCGGCCGAATGGGTCAGTCGCGCGGCCGGCGAGGGATGCCGGGTCGTCGACCTGTCGTCCGATTTGCGGCCGGGCAATGGCCACCCCGGCAATGCGCCCTATGGGCTGACTGAGCTCGAGCGCCCGAAGATTCCGGAGGCTATGGTGGTCGCCAATCCGGGATGCTATCCGACGGCGATCCTGCTAGCGCTGGCGCCATACCTTTCGCGCGGGCTGGTCGAGGCTCAGGGCGCCGTCTCGATAGTCGCGGCGAGCGGGGTAACCGGGGCCGGGGCCTCGCCGCGCGCCGATCTTCTGTTCGCCCAGGTAGTCGAGGACTATCGCGCTTACGCGGTGGGGAACGGGCACCGCCACCTCCCCGAGATGCGGGCGATGGTGTATGAGCTCGGCGCGGATGTCGACCTGATATTCACACCTCATCTGCTACCGGTGTCGCGGGGGATTCTCGCTACGATCACGGTGCCGCTCGCGGCGCCGCTGGCGGATGCCATGGAGCCGCTGCGGAGCGCGTACGATCTCGAGCCCTTCGTCGAGATCACGGATCGGCCACCTTCGCTGCGCGATGTTGTTGGCCGCAACGTGGTGCGCGTGCACGCGACGATGCTGCCGAACGTTCGGCGCCCAACGCTGCTTATCATCTCGGCGATCGACAACCTCATGAAGGGCGCGGCGGGACAGGCGGTGCAGAACGGGAACCTGATGCTCGGTATACCCGAGGGGCAGGGGCTTCCGTCATGATGCGCGTCGTCAAGCTGGGCGGCCGGGTGCAGCAGAGCGCGCCGGTGCTGCAGGCCCTGGCTGCCGCATGGAAGGCGGATCCCGGGTCGTTATGCATCGTGCACGGCGGTGGCGACGAGCTCTCGGCACTGCAGCGTGCGTTCGGAAGTGAGCCGCGGTTCGTTGGGGGCCGGCGGGTCACGTCGCCTGAAGAGATACACCTGGTACGAATGGCGCTTTCGGGCTCCGCCAACAAGCGGCTGGTGGCCTCTCTGCAGGGCGCCGGCTCGCCGGCGGTCGGAATTTCCGGGGAGGATGGCCGACTGCTGATCGCTCGTGAGGCAGCGGGCGGCACGCTTGGCCGCGTCGGCGAGCCCGCGGCGGTGCATGCCGAACTGATCGAGGCATTGATCGACGCCGGATTCCTGCCGGTCATCTCCCCGCTGGCGAGCGCCGAAGATGGCAGCGGAGCGCTCAACGTGAACGGCGATGATGCGGCGGCGGCCTTTGCCGCGGCGCTCCGTGCCGATGAGCTGCTGCTGGTGGCCGATGTCGAGGGCGTGGTGGCCGGCGGAGTGGTGGTGCCCGCACTCGATGCGGAAGGTGCGGCGGCGCTCATCGCTGCCGGAACGGCCGCCGGAGGCATGGCGGCCAAGCTGGAAGCGGCGATTCGCGCGCTGGAAGCGGGCGTGCCGCGCGTACGCATCGGCGGCCTTGCCGCCATTTCGGATTCATCGTCAGGCACGGCATTGATGCCGGCCCGGAGTTTCGTATGACCCTGACCATGCTCGCGCCAGCCGCACCCGCGGCCGGCGCCCTGCTCCCTATCTATCGCCGCGCGCCGGTCGAGTTCGTCCGTGGGCGGGGTGTAGAATTGTTCGACGCCGACGGCAATGCCTATCTCGACTTTGTGAGCGGGATCGCCGTAAATGCGCTCGGCCACGACGATGCCGGTGTTGCCGTGGCCATGCGCGAGGCGATGGCCAGCGGTCTTCTGCACGTGTCGAACCTCTACCACACCGCTCCCGGACGCCAGCTGGCGGATGCGCTGGCCGAGCGTTCGTTCGCATCGAGCGTGTTCTTCTGCAACTCGGGCGCCGAGGCCAATGAGGGTGCGTTCAAGTTCGCGCGGCGCTGGGCTGGAACGGTTGGCGGAAGCGGCAAGCGAGAGATCGTCGGGCTGCGCGGCTCCTTTCACGGTCGCCTGTTTGCTTCACTGGCGGCAACCGACCGGCCTGCCTATCGAGCGCCGTTCCGCCCGCTGGCTGGCGGCGTAACGATCGCCGAGCGCGACATCGAGGAGCTTTCCGCAATGCTCGACGCCGAAACTGTCGCGGCGCTGATTCTCGAGCCGGTGCAGGGCGAAGGCGGCGTGCGGGTGCTCGATTCCGGATTTCTGCGCGAAGTCCGGGCTTTGACGAGGGAGCGGCGAATTGCCCTGATATTCGATGAGGTACAGTGCGGACTTGGACGGACGGGCAACCTGTTCGCGCACCAGGGGATGGGGGTCGAGCCGGATCTCATGACGCTCGCCAAGCCTCTCGCCGGCGGATTGCCGATGGGGGCGGTGCTGCTGAATCGGGAGATTGCCGATTCAGTGAAGCCCGGCGATCACGCGACGACCTTCGGTGGAGGACCGTTCGTGGCATCGGTTGCGCTGCACGTGCTCGAGCGGTTGAGTGACCCGGCGCTGCTCTCGACCGTGCGTGACAACGGCGCCTGGCTAGGACTGCAGCTGTCGCTGTTGATCAAACGCACCGGCCGAGTGCGTGCCGTTCGCGGCGTTGGGTACATCTGGGGCGCCGATGTGCACATCCCGGCAGGCGAAATCGTGGCGCGTGCGCTGGAAGCAGGGCTGCTTCTGTGCACGGCCGGTGAGTACACCGTGCGGCTGCTCCCGCCGCTCATTGCCACGCGGGACGACCTCGGTCGCGGACTGGCGATTCTCGAGGATGTGCTGAGCGCATAGCCCCAGGGTTCGCAAGGCGCGGCCCGGTGACGTGCAGCTAATCGCGCATTGCTCATCGAAGCCGCCCGAGGCTCGCACGCCGTTGCGCGCAGGCGGGTATGCGCCGATTATTGCGGCGGCGTGATGCGATTGCGCCGCCGTCGTGCGCTTCCCACATCCCCGTCGCCGAAATCATGCGTGCTCCCCGTTCATCGCTTCTCCTGGCGCTCATTGTTTCCGCGCCGATTTTCGCCAGGTCGGCCCGGGCGCAGGCGCCAGGTGAGGAGTTGCTCTACGACCCCCGCTCCATTACGAGTGGGGTGATGGTCGGCCTCAGCGGTGGATTCGTGCCGGGCACCACCGTAACCGGCGAGGGACAACAATTCGAAGACATCGAGGTGAAGACCACCTGGGGGAGCGGTGTAGGATTGCATGCCGGATACGGATACACTCCGCGCCTGCTTTTCATTGTGAGCATCGATCGCTCCAGTCACTCGAGCGACAACGCGCAGGTAGCCGGAGACATTACGCTGTACCATTACGATTTCGGTGCACGCTACCAGTTCCACCGGCGCGACGTCCGGTACGTTCCATACGTCTCGCTGGCAGTCGGCGGAAAGCAGTTCAAGGCGCGCTCCTTCATCGACACTTCCGGCGTGGCACGCCGTGCCACCTTCAATGCGCGAGCGATCATTCCGGGCGGCGGAATGCAGCTGTTCTTCACCGAGGATTTCGCGCTCGACGCCAACGTCGTGGTGAGCATAGGAAGCGTTCACCGAATAGATATTCAGCAGGTCCAGCGGTCGAGCATGAAGTCGAGCGGAGGTTTGACCACCCGGCTGCGCGTGGGTGTGAGCTGGTATCCGGAGAGTTAGTCCCATGCCGACGCGATCGATTGCAGGCAGGTTTGCGTGAGGTGCCTGACGGCACTTGCCCTCATGGGCATTGCGTCAGCCGCCGGGGCGCAGGAGGATTCCAGGCGGGTGAAGCACGAGGTGGAGCGTGCTGGCGTGACGCAGGCCATTCGCGTAGTCCAGCTTCTTCCCGGGCTGCAGCTCGGCGGATCGCTGCCGACGGGGGGACTTGGCGATCTCTACAGCACCGGCATTCGGGGGGGGTTGACGCTGACGGCGGTGGTGCCAACGCAGCCATACGGCGTCAGAGCAGCCGTTACGCACGACCGCTTTGGCGGCGGAACAGTCACGCCGCCGGGCCAGTCTCCGGTCACCATCGAGGGCGCCCGCATGACTTCGCTCTCGATCTCCGGCCTGTTCAGCGAGCGAGCCGACCGTGCCGCGCTGTTGTACTTCTCTGCTGGCGTGGGGGTGCATCGGCTGAATGCGCGCAGTGCCGAATCGATAGGTCCCGGCGACGAGGAGCCGGTGGATGATCCGGACGATCCATTGGGCCCGCCTGCCGTCGAGACCAGATTCGGGGCATCTGCCGGCGGGGGGATTACCTTTCGCTTTGGCGGGCTGCCGTCGTACGTGGAAATTCAGGTGGTGAAGGTGTTCGGCGCCGATGCGCTGATCGTTCCTCTGGTCCTCGGCGTACAGTTGGGCAAGTAGATTGGCTGTGCCGGCGAAACCGTGGGCAGTGGGTCGGGTACCTCGGCAGGCTCGATGGTCGGGACGTCGGACTCGTCAAAGCCAGCGGTACCGTGAAACCGCCGTCCGGCCACTGCCGTTAGTCGAACGGCGAGATTATACTCCCGCCGCCTGCAGGCGCGCGGCACGGTGCTCGCAGGCAGCACGACTCTTTTAACCTGGAGAATTAAATGAAGCGCATTGGTCTGGTTGTGTCCGCCTTGGTCGTGAGCGCGCTTGCGTTCGGAGAGAGCGCAGAAGCGCAGACCCGCTTTGGCATTGCGGCGGGCGCGGCAGTTCCGACTGGCGATTTCGCTGATTTCGCCAAGTCCGGGTTCAACGTCGAGGGCAGCGTTGAGTTCAAGCCGATGACAATGCCGTTCGGTATTCGTGGCGACCTGTCCTACAACCGGTTCGGCGTCGATGTGTCGGGTCTCGACGGCAACTTTACGGCGCTAGGCGGCGCGTTGAATGCCGTGTTCCAAATGGCGGGCGTTGGCGCGGCCCCCTACGTGATCGTGGGTCCGACCATCACGAATCTCGACGGCGAGATCACCGGCACGTCTGCTGGTGATGTGGAAGGGGAGACCAAGATCGGCGCGCAGGGCGGCGTGGGTGTGAAGTTCCCGCTCTCCGGCTTCACCTCAAAGGTTGAAGCTCGGTACAACACGATTTTCACGGAAGATTCGAACACCAACATGTTCATCTTGAACTTCGGCATTTTGTTTGGCGGCGTGGAGTAAGCGTCACTACTCGACGTTTTGAGCGCCCCGTGCCAATGCACGGGGCGCTTTCTTTTAGTGCGCTAGTGTCCGCTGGCGGCTACGCCATCGTGTCCCCACTTGGAACCAGCGGCCGCCAGCTCCCGCAGCCTCCATCTCCCAAATGGTTGCGTAACAACGCGTTGTAAACGTGCAGATGGCGGCACTCGTCGTGCCTCACCGGTTCTCCCACTGCTCACGGATGGGAGTAATGCCACGAATCTGGTGCTCCGCCGGACTGCTGGTCGCCTTGGTCATGCCGCTGCAAGCGCAGTACACGGGCTCGATCGGCTTCCATGTCTCTCGCAACGACGCGATGCCGACCGCGCCCCACCTCGGAGGGCTGACGCTGTCGAGCTACGCCGGCCCGCTGGGAGTGCGCCTGAATGGAGGGCTGCACTTTACGCAGCGCGACATGAGCGGCCATCGCAGCAACACCCGAATCGGGGTCGGCGCCTGGACGGCCGATGCCGACCTCGTCCTCTCGCCGTTCCATACGTTCAGCCCCCTCGCCCCTTACGGATTCCTGGGAATTGGCGGGCAGGGCGTGCGCTTTCGAAATCTGCCCGATACAGCTCTCGCTACATGGAGCTATGGTGGCGGACTGGCCTTGCGGTTCGGCGGTCCAGTCTCGCTGGATGCCGACGCGCGGTACCGGCAGGCGCTCGACGGTGACGAGCTGCTGTCAGGTAGCATCACGCGTGATTGGGAGTACAGGATCGGGCTGACGATTGGATTTGGGCAACGCCGGTCGCGCGACTATCACCGGCCAAGGGCGCGCTCCCATTCGCCCGTGCGCAAGGAACCGATACGCGAGAGTCGTTCGCGAGTGCGTCCGACGGCCGCCATCGTCACGGGAGCAGAGCGATACATCGGTACCCGGTACCGATACGGCGGCGTAGCGCCTGGCGAGGGATTCGACTGCTCGGGATTCGTGCAGTACGTCTACGGGCGGCAGGGTGTCAGGCTGGCGCGAACGGCGCGCTCGATGGCCAACGAGGGCGATCGAATTGAGACCAGGCGGGACGCACTGCGAGCGGGAGATCTAATGCTGTTCGCCGACGATGGCCGGCGGATCGATCACGTGGCGATCTACGCAGGGGAGGGAAGGATCCTTCACGCGACGGCGAGCGGGGGCGGCGTTCGTTACGACGACCTCGATTCCCCGCGCGGGCGCTGGTTCCTCGAACGCTGGGTCGATGCGCGGCGCGTGGTAGGCGATGACGGGTCCCGTACGCGCGACGCGACGACTCGCGAGCAGGTCGATGAGAGCGAGCTGGATCCGCCTGACCGCGCGCCGCTTCCCGGGCAAGGTCGCTGACGGCTTTCCCGCTTCCGGAAACTCGTGCGTCCCGAGGCGCGTATGCTCTTACGAGCAACGGAAATCAGTGGGAACCTGAACCATACAGACGATCATGCACATGAGAGTGTTGTGGGCGATTACCCTGGTGGCGGCGCTGGCGGCCGCGGGCGGCGCGGGCGCGCCCACGTTGGTTGTATGAACCCCCCCGCCGACCACAACGACTCGCTGGGTTGGGGGGTTTTGGGGTATT
>CAZPCC010000135.1:0-2492 GCA_964584905.1 uncultured Gemmatimonadaceae bacterium
CACACCAATCTCGAAGGTGACCGACGCAACGGGCGCGGTCGTGTTCGCAGATCTCCTCCCCGGCACCTATCTGCTCTCCGCGGTTCGGTTGCTGAATGCTTCCGAACGCAGTGCGCTGCCGGCCGGCAGCGACGAGGTGGATGCCTTGGGCGGAGCTGGTGCCATCTCCCTCAGCGCTCCGCATGGATCCCTCGATGTCTCGATGACGGCGTCCCAGCGAGGCTCGCTCGTCGTCAGTGAGATCTGGAGCGGGGAGCCGCTCGTGGGGAGCACGTACTACGATCACGGCGACTACTTCGAGATCTACAACAATTCGGATGCCGCGGTGTCGCTGGCGGACAAGATCGTGTTGGCGGGGTTTTCGGGGAGCTACAACAACCCGGACCTGGACAGCTGTACCGCGAGTGCACCCTTTCAGCGCGATTCGCTAGGCATCTGGGCAACCTTCGTGTATGCCTTCCCACCGAGCGCGCCACAGCTCCCCGCTGGCGGCACGATTCTCCTGGCAACGGATGCCATCGATCACACCTTCTTCACCCCACTCGCCTTCGACCTGCGCGCCGCGAACTACGAGTTTCGCGGCGGCGCCGATACGGACAACCCGTCGGTGCCCGACATGCTGAGCATCGGCCCGAGCGACGGCGGTGACCTGAGTGGTCGTGGGATGAGCTTCTACATGAGCCATCCCGTGCTGGCGGTCGCACACGCCGTCGACCTTGCGAGTCAGCCTTCGATGTTCGGGGGTGGCCGCACCTGGGTGCGTATTCCGCGAGATGCGCTGCTCGATGTCGTCACGTGGGGGCGAGTGAATCCGTCGTTCGAGACCTGCGGCTCTCCGGTGCACGCATCTCTCGATGCGCAGCAGGCGCGGCTGATCAACAACTGGGCCGTCGACCTGCGAGCCATCACTCGGCGCGCGATAGGCAGCATGCCGGACGGTCGCTCGATTCTGTTGCGTACCAGGAACAGCGCGAACGATTTCGTCGGGGCGCAGCCTTCGCCGGGGAGCGTGCCGTAGTCGGTTTCACGCGGAGCCGCGGAGACGCGGAGGGGTCAACGCGTCCGTGATGCCAACGAGGTCGCACCCAGTCTCCTCCGCGTCTCCGCGGCTCCGCGTGAACAAATCACCCTGGGGGAAGTCGGTGGCGCGAAAAGTCCAATGACGGGAGTCAGCCCCCGAACCGCCCGCGCAGCAACCCGCGCAAGTCGATGACCTGGCGAGCTGAGGCCGTATCTTCGGCCTTCTCCGTTCCTGAGCGCCCCGGGGCGCCCGCCGAGCAGCGCTGCATGTGGCCGCGGACGTCCGGATCGATGAACCGCGACAGCTGCGCCATCGAGTAGTCCTGTCCCCACCGCGACGAGTACACGTTCACCGGGAACACCACGTGCAACGCCTTGCGCGCCCGCGTCATCGCCACGTACATCAGCCGCCGCTCCTCCTCCGCCTCCTCCTCGTCGCGTAAGGCACGCGAAGACGGGAACCAGCCGTCGGCCGCCCAGATCAGAAAAACCGCATCCCACTCGCAACCCTTCGCGCTATGCGTGGTGCTGAGGATGAGCAGATCGTCCTCCCCGCTCGCGCCCTCGGCCAGATCCTGCGTGGAGCTCGGCGGTGCAAGCGCCAGCTCGGCCAGGAACGCCGCGCGCTCGGGATGGCCGGCGGCGATCGCCTCGAGCTGGTCGAGATCGGACAGCCGCGGCTCCGGACGATCGTACTTCTCGCGCAAAATGCCATCGTACATCGTGCGGATGCTCGCGATCTCCACCGCCAGCGCCCGCATGCCCGACTTGGGCGGCACTCGTAGCTCGGCAAGCAGCGTCACCAGTGCTTCGTGCGCCTGACGAGCACGAGGCGGAGGGCGCCATTGCGCGAATGCGTCCGGATCCCAGGCGCGCTCGGTAAGGCACGTCATTGCGGAGCGGGCTGTCGCCTCGCCTATGCCGGGGAGGAGCCGCAACACCCGGTACCAACTCACCTCGTCGCGCGGGTTCTCCAGCACCCGCAGGAACGCCAGCACGTCCTTGACGTGCGCCGCCTCCAGGAACTTGAGGCCGCCCCACTTCTCGAACGGGATCTTGCGCGCGGCGAGCTCGATCTCGAGGTCGGCCGACATGTAGCCCGACCGGAAGAGCACCGCCATCTCGCGCAGCGGCGTCCCCTGCTCGTTGAGCGCCATGATCTGCTCGACGACGTAGCGCGTCTGCTCCGCTTCGTCGTGCGCCGTGACGAGCATCGGCGCCTCGCCGTTCCGCCGGTCCGTCCACAGGGACTTGGTGAACCGCTCACGGGCCTTGGCGATCAGCGCGTTGGTTACATCGAGGATCGGCTGTGTCGAACGGTAGTTATGCTCGAGCGTCACCACGTTCGTACCCGGGAAGTGCTTCGGGAACTCCAGGATGTTCTTGAAGTTGGCGCCGCGAAAGGCATAAATGCTCTGCGCGTCGTCGCCAACGACGGTGATGTTGGTGTGCGTGCGGCACATCCCGCGCAG
>CAZPCC010000136.1:0-9295 GCA_964584905.1 uncultured Gemmatimonadaceae bacterium
GGGACTCGGGATTGGGCACGCGGGAATCGATAACCGGCCAGCCCGAACCCGGGAACCGGGAAAGGGGAAACGGCAAATCACCCGATTCCCTATACCCGATTCCCGATTCCCGATTCCCGGCCCCACTGGGATCAGCTCCCGATCGCCCTCGTCTCCGACGTCGGCCGCGTCAGGCTGGCGTCGCGGGCGGCGACGCGGGCGGGGATCCGCTCGGGGATGATGGTGACGGCGGCCCGCGCGTTATGCGCGGAGCTCGAGGTGCGGCAGTGGGATGACGTGGCGATCGCCGAGGCGGTGGATGCGGGGACGGCGGCACTGCTCGCCGTGGCGAGCCATGTGTCGCCGGTGCCCGGTGCGGCCGGCACCTGGTGGGTCGGCGCCTCCGGCTACGATGCGTTAGGTGGCGAGCAGCGGCTGGCCGGGTCGCTGCTGGCCGTCGCCCGGCGGTGGCATCCGGGGGCACGGGTCGCGGTAGCCGGATCGTGCGTCGCGGCATTCGCGGCAACCTGGGATTTGCGTCGGGAATGGGGAATCGGGAATCGGGAATCGGGACTGCGACCCCGCGTCGCGGCCGTTCGATTCCCCATTCCCGATTCCCG
Source organism: uncultured Gemmatimonadaceae bacterium (assembly GCA_964584905.1). Lineage (GTDB taxonomy): Bacteria > Gemmatimonadota > Gemmatimonadetes > Gemmatimonadales > Gemmatimonadaceae > JALZIF01. The sequence continues at coordinate 600 of CAZPCC010000136.1, forward strand.
ATTCCCGCCTCTCATCATCGCCGCGAGTTCGGACGCCGGCTACCTCTCCAATGCCCCCCTCGCCCTCATTCCGATGGACGAGGAGATCCGCGAGGCGTTGATCGCGTTAGGAATGCGCACCGCCGGCGCGCTGGCGCGGCTGGAGGCGGGGGAAGTCGAGCGGCGGTGGGGGAAGCCGGGACTCGCCGCCTGGCGACTGGCAAACGGCGATGATCCGCGGCGCCCGGTGCTCGCCGATCCCGAGCGCCCCCGCACCGTCTCGGCGGAGCTGGCCGTGCCGGCCGACACGATGGAGCCGGCGCTCTTTCTCGTCAGGTCGGCGCTCGAGCGACTGGTGCCCTCTCTCGCCGCCGACGGGCGCTCGGCTGCCGCCATTGCCGTCACGCTCACCCTCGACACCGCGCGTACCGCGCTCCCGACCGGCGCGCGTGCTCACACGGTGACCCGCGAGGTGCGGCTTCCCCGCCCCGTCGCCCGGGTGAAGCCGCTGTTCGACCACTGCCAGGGGTTGCTGGAGCGGTGGCCGCTCGATGCCCCGTTATGCGGTGTGGCCGTCGCGATCGTGGCTACCGCACCGGCCTCCGGCGAACAGGGCGACCTGCTCGACGCCACCTGGCGCGACCCCGGCGCGGCCGAGGCGGCGCTGGCGCGGATTCGCGCCGCGTTAGGTGCCGGAACGGTGGTGCGGGCGGAAGAACGGGATGGCCATGTGCCGGAGCGGGTAGCTGTTTGGAGGGAAAGGGGAAACGGGCGTGGTCGGGAATGGGGAATCGGGAATCGGGAATCGGGACTCGGGGGCACATCGCCTCGGGCATCGACTCTCGATTCCCGTTTCCCGTTTCCCGATTCCCGACCACGCCATTCCCGATTCCCGATTCCCGATGAAAATCCCGTTTCCCACTCGGTTTCCCTCCCCGCCTCCCTACGGCTTCTGGAATCCCCCGAATCCGTCGAGATCGAATGCGCCGACGGCACGCCGTGCGCCGTGTGGTGGCATGGCGAGCGCCTGACGATTGCCCGCGCGTTCGGCCCCGAGCGATTGTCCGGTGACTGGTGGACCGCCGATCCATATGCGCGCGACTACTGGCGGTGCGGCGGGGACGGCGGGGAGCTGCTCGTCTACGCCGATGCGCGCAATGGGGGGTGGTACGTACAGGGGTGGTATGACTGACGGTCGGGAATCGGGAATCGGGAATCGGGAATCGGGGGGTCGCGGGGCGCCAACCGCAAAGCGCCAGGTGGGGACGCCGCCGAAGGGTGTTTCTCCCGATTCCCGATTCCCCATTCCCGATTCCCGACCTCGCGCGTCGCGCGTCCCGCGCCCCGCCTACATCGAGCTCCACTGCCACTCCGCTTTCTCGCTCCTCGATGGGGCATCGCACCCCGAGGCGCTGGTTGCGCGGGCCAAGGCGTTAGGAATGCCGGCGCTCGCGCTCACCGACCACGATGACCTGGGCGGGATCGTCGTCTTCGCCCAGACGGCGGACGAGATGGGGATCGGGGGGATTGTGGGAGTAGAACTGACGGTCGCGGTAGGAGGACGTGGGAATCGGGAATCGGGAATCGGGAATCAAACTGCGGAAACGCGCGATGATGGCGATGCGGGCTCCCGATTCCCGATTCCCGATTCCCGATTCCCGACTACGCACCTCGTCCTCCTCGCGGAAACCCGCACCGGCTACGGCAACCTTTCGCAGCTCGTCACCCGGGCGCGGATGGAGAGCGAGCGCGGACATCCCGGTGTTTCGCTCGATACGCTGGCGGCGCACGCTGAAGGGCTTCATGCGCTGACCGGGTGCCCGCGCGGATGGGTGCCATCTCTCGTCAGGCAGGGAGATACCGATGGAGCTTGCGAGGCGGTCGCCACCTTGCGCGACATGTTCGAGGGTCGGGTCGCCATCGAGTGCTGGGACCACCACCTGCCTCTCGAACGCCGCCTGACGCGTGAGTTGATCGCCATCGCGCGGTCATTCGACATGCCGTGGGTCGTCACCAACGACGTGCATTACGCCGCGCCGGACGGTCCCGGCCGCGCCGTGCACGACGTCCTCAGCGCGCTCAGGCACCAGCGCCCGCTCGACGAGATGGGGCGGCGGCTGCGCCCGAACGGCGAATGGTACCTCAAGGGAGCCGAGCAGATGCTGCGGCGGTGGCGGCACACGCCGGAAGGCGTCCTCGCCACGCTGGCGATCGCCGAGCGGTGTGAGTTCCGGCTGCGCGAGCTCAGACCAACGCTGCCGGCGTTTCCCCTGCCGCCGGGGGTCACCGCCGATGAGTATCTGGCGCGGCTGGTCGAGCAGGGAGCGTGGGAGCGGTGGGAGAACGGACGAACGCCGGCCCACGACCGGCAGCTCGAGCATGAGTTAGGCATGATCCGGCGGCTAGGGCTCGCCGGCTACTTCCTGATCGTGTGGGACATCGTGCGGTTCGCCCGCCGCACCGGAGTCCTCTGCCAGGGGCGCGGCTCGGCGGCCAACTCCGCCGTCTGCTTCTGCCTCGGCATAACCGCGATCGATCCGATCAAGATGGAGTTGCTGTTCGAGCGCTTTCTCAGCGAGGAGCGGAAGGAGGCGCCGGATATCGATCTCGACTTCGCGCACCAGCACCGCGAGAAGGTGATCCAGTACGTGTACGAGCGGTACGGGCGTGAGCACGCCGCGATGGTGTGCGAGCAGATCACCTATCGCGGCCGGTCGGCGGTGCGCGATGCGGCGCGTGTGTTAGGCTTCACGGTGGACCAGGCGAATGCGCTGTCGCTGCTGAGCGACAGGTTTTCAGCGAAGGCGACCGCTGAGCAGATGGGGTTGGTGGAGGAGGAGAATGGGAATCGGGAATCGAGAATCGGGAATCGGGGGGACTCGGGCGAAGATCAAGCGCCCAGTAGAACGGGAAACGCCCCCGAATCTGCCTCCCCGCGTCGCGCGTCGCGCGTCGCGCATCCCGGCAGTTCGATTCCCGATTCCCGATTCCCGATTCCCGACCAACGCCTCACCTCCTCCGACCGCCCCAAGCATAACGCCGCCTACGAGCCCTACGGCAGCCCCAACGCGCAGAACTCCGGTGGAACGTGGATGGATCCCTACGCGAGCGACGATCACGTCGAGCGGCGGAATCCGACCACCGCGGTACGGGGCTCGTCAGGCAGGCGGTCGATGCTCGAGGTGGCGGGGCTCGATCCGCGCGACCCGCGGGTCCGGGCGCTGTCGACCATCGTCGGCGGGATGCACGGGATCCCGCGGCACCGCTCGATTCACGTCGGCGGGTTCGTGCTCACCCGGGAGCCGCTGTCCACGATCGTGCCGATCGAGCCGGCATCGATGGCCGACCGCACCGTGGTGCAGTGGGACAAGGACGATGTCGAGGCCGCCAAACTGGTCAAGATCGACTTGCTGGGACTCGGGATGCTCACACTGATCCAGTTCTGCATCGAATACATCAGGCGAACGCGCGGCGAAACGTTCGACCTCGCCCGGATGGACATGACCGACCAGGCTGTGTACGACGATCTCTGCCGGGCCGACACGATCGGGGTCTTCCAGGTGGAGAGCCGGGCGCAGATGAACACGCTGCCGCGGCTCAAGCCGCGCTGCTTCTATGACCTGGTCGTCGAGGTGGCGCTCATCCGCCCGGGACCGATCCAGGGGGAGATGGTCCATCCCTACCTGCGCCGCCGCGCCGGTGAGGAGCCGGTCACCTATCCGCACCCGGCGCTGGAGCCGATCCTCAAGCGAACGTTAGGTATTCCGCTCTTCCAGGAACAGGGGATGCAGGTCGCGATCGCCTGTGCCGGATTCACTCCCGGCGAGGCCGACGAGCTGCGGCGGGCGATGGGACACAAGCGGAGCCGCGAGCGGATGTCCGCCATCTGCGAGAAACTGGTGGTCGGGATGCAGCGCAACGGCATCGATGAGGAGACGGCGCGGAAGATCTACAACCAGATCAATGCGTTCGCCGACTACGGCTTTCCGGAATCGCACTCGGCGTCGTTCGCGCTGCTCGTCTATGCATCCGCCTATCTAAAGCACTACTACGCCCCGGAATTCACCGCGGCGCTGCTCAACGCGCAGCCGATGGGGTTCTACGCGCCGGGAACGATCATCGAGGATGCGAGGCGACACGGGGTGAAGGTGCGGCCGGTGGATGTGACGGTTTCGCAGTGGGATTCCACTTTGGAGGAAAACGGGAATCGGGAATCGGGAATCGGGAATCGGAACCGCGGATCCGCGGCGCGCACCCCGGGTTCCTCGTCGGGATCCCCCGATTCCCGACTCCCGATTCCCGATTCCCGCCCTGCTCCCGCTCTACGCCTTGGCGTAAGACTTGTCCGCGGCCTCGGCCCGGCTGCCCGCGAGCAACTGCAACAGGCGCTCGAGCACGGCGGCCCGTTCCGCTCGATCCACGACCTCGTCGCCCGCGCCGGGCTCGATCAGCGCGCGCTCCGCGCGCTCGCCGAGTCGGGGGCGCTCGATGCGTTCGTGCCTGACGAGCCGGTCGCCCGGCGGCGGCGCACCGCGCTGTGGCGAATGCTCGAGGCCGAGCGCGGCGATGCCGGCCCGCTCGCCCCGGCCGCGCCCGACCTCACCGTTCCCGCGCACATGCCGGCGATGGCGCCGGTCGAGCTCACCGCCGCCGACTACCGGATGACAGGCATCTCGCTGCTCGGCCACCCGATGGTCCACCTGCGTGATGTGCTCCAGCCTAACGGGGTACTCACCGCGCGTGAGGTGAACGCACTCCCCGACGGTTCACGCAACGTCGCCATCGCCGGACTGGTCATCTGCCGGCAGCGTCCCGGTACGGCGAAGGGATTCGTCTTCCTCACGCTCGAGGACGAAACGGGGTTGATCAACGTCGTCGTCACCCCCAAACGGTTCGAGCGCCAGGCGCTGATGATCTCGACCGCGCGACTGCTGCTCGTGCGCGGCACTCTGCAGGTGGAGCAGACCGTGGTCAATCTGCGAGGCGATCGCTTTCGCGAGTTGAAGATCGAGGCAGGACAGGACGGAACGCGCAGCCGGGATTTTCACTGACTGCCGCCGACGTCCTTTGCGCATGGTGAGCCACTCGACGGGATGTGGCGGTCGAAACAGCGGAACCGGGCACGAAGTGACGCCCCTCGCCATTGCTGGTTGCTCCTACCCCGCGTACCTCATTGAATCCGCCGAACGATGCACGAGGCGGTGCTCGCGATTCCACGACCCTCCCCGAAGGAACGCACTTGTGGCGCCCGTTGGCTCTCAGAGCTAATTTCGCATGGCACAGCCGAGCCTGCCCCGCAGGCAACTGCGCGAGACGACGACCCCCACCCCCAGGAACGATGCTCCGCTCAACCGCGGAACCTGATTGACGCCTGACGCAACAAGAAACAACTCGAATACTGAGCCGCCAGCAACGCATGCGGAGTCACACATCCCGTGGATTGTGTTTTTTCGCGCCGCTGTCGTGCTGGCCGTGGTTACCGCGTTCGGCGAGCTGCTCGTGCGGCTCGCTGATTTCAAGTATCGGCACACACCTCTCGGTGCCGGGCCGAGCATCGTGTGGATGGCACCGCTCATGAACCTGGTCTGGTTCGCCGGCGGGGCACTGCTGGTCATCATCGGCGGACGCATCATTCCACGCATCATGACGCCGGCACTCGCCCTGGCGCTGCTCACGATGCCCGCGTTCATCTCCGCGGCCTGGCTGATACCGAGAGTTCACAAGGAAGCCATCCTGCTCCTCGCGATCGGCCTCGCCATTCAAACTGGACGCATCCTTGCCACACGCACTGAGCGGCTGACGCGCCTGACGCGACGCGCTTTTCTACCGGCAGTGATCGGGACACTGATCCTGATCGTTGCGTTCACCGGGTGGCTTCGTGTTCGCGAGTCGAGGGCAATGGCAGCGCTCCCCGATGCCGAAGCCGGGATGCCGAATGTGCTCCTGCTCATCCTCGATACGGTACGGAGCTACAATCTGAGCGCATATGGATACGCTCGTCCGACTACACCAATGCTCGAGCGTCTGGCGCGTACCAGCGTGCAATTCGATCGAGCCTTCGCGCCGTCATCGTGGACGATGCCCTCTCACGCGACCCTCTTCACCGCACGCTGGCCTTACGAGCTCAATACCGGACCCCGCCGCCCGCTCCCCTCCGGCCATCCGACCCTGAGCGAGCTATTGAACGATGCAGGCATGGCCACCGGCGGCTTCACCGCCAACTTCGAATACCTCAACTGGGAGTATGGACTCACCCGCGGCTTCACGCACTTCGAGGACTATCCGGTCGATCTGGCGATGTTCTTCACCTCCACCAGCATCGGACGGATGCTCATGGAGTACAACACGTTCCGGAAACCGCTAGGCTTCTATGGATCACCCAAGAGCAAGTCTGCACGAACGGTGAACGATCAGTTTCTCGAATGGGTAGATGAGCTGGATCCCGATCGCCCCTTCTTCGCCTTTCTCAACTACTTCGATGCGCACCATCCCTATAGCCCTCCGGAACCGTACCTGACGAGATTCGGACCGCACGGAGCGATCCGCTGGCGGGGACAGGAGCTGATATTCGCCGAGCTGTCAGAGGAGGAAATTTCGCGCAAGCTCAACCAGTACGATGGAGGAATCGCCTACCTGGACGCCGAGATCGAGCGACTTCTCGCTGCACTGGAGGCGCGTGGAAAGCTGGATAGTACGATCATCGTGATTTCTTCGGATCATGGGGAGCACTGGGGAGATCACGACCGGCTCTCGCACGGCAACAGCATGTACCGGCAGCTCCTGCAAGTGCCGTTGATCATTGCCGCGCCGGAAATATTGCCGTCAGGCAGTCGCGTATCGACGTCCGTCTCGCTGCGCGATCTTCCGGCGACCATTCTGGATGCAGCGGGCGTGCAGAGCCGGGCGGACTTTCCGGGCACGTCGCTGATTCCAATAGCAAGCGGTGACTCGGCAGCGCCTCGCTCGGCGATATTTTCCGAGGACGCCCCGTTCGGCGCGATCGGAGCGCGCTCGCTCATCGATGATGGCCTTCACTACATTCGCCTGCTCGATGGCTCGGAAGAGCTGTACGACCTCGAGCAGGACTCGCTCGAGGTGCACAACCTGTCCGGGAACCCCACCTACACCGCCGTGCTGCAAACCCTACGCGCGGACATGGATGCGATCGTCCGCGATTCGCCGCCGTCGGAGGTGCGGCCGCAGTAGGGCGCTGGTGCCCGGCGCGGCTCCTTCAGCGCAGCGTGCCCTCTCCGTGCACGATCCGTCCGCCGACGATCGTCATTACGACGGCAACGTCTTTCAGCTTGTCCGGGGCTATCCGCAACGGATCCGCGTCGAGCACGACGATGTCGGCCAGTTTCCCTGCCGATAGCGTTCCGATGTCGTCCTCTTCCCCGCCAACCCACGCGTTATTCACCGTATAGGCGCGCAGCGCGGTTTCCACCTCGATTCGCTCTTCCGGATACCAGCCGCCGACCGGCAACCCGTCCAGCGTTTGGCGAGTGACGGCAGCATACATTCCGTGGAGCGGATTCGCCGTATACCACGAAGCATTCGTGCCCGGCCAATCGCTGCCGAAGCTGAGCCGCACCCCCGCCTCGTGAAGCGTTCGAAAGGCGTATGCCCAGCGCGCCCGCTTGCCGATGCGTTCCTCCATCCAGCGCATGTCGTCGATCGCGTGGTAAGGCTGCATCTCGGCGGCTATGCCGAGCCGCGCCATTCGCTCAGCGACCTCCGGGCTCCGAATCACCTGCGTGTGAATCACCCGGTAGCGGCGCTCGCGTGCAGGATTGGCACGCATTACATGCTCGTACAGCGTGAGCAACGTGTCTATTGCTTCGTCGCCGATCGCGTGCACCTGAACCCACATGCCCGCGCTGTCCGCGCCGCTCAGGTTGCGCAACATGTTGCCTTCGGGCTCCATTCCCGAACCCGGGCCGTTGCTGGCGCCGGTGTTCGTGGAATCGCGCCAGTTTCCACGAAGGCCCGATGTCATGTACGGCTCGTAGAATCGGGCGCTCGAATTGCCCATGATACCGTCGACAAAGCCCTTGAGGCCTCCGATCTTCAGCATCGGGTGGCCGAAGCCGTGCTCGATACCTATCGCCCGCAACTCGTCCCACTTGTCGAGCGTAGGTCGTGCATAGATCCGCGTCGTCAGCCGACCGCGCGCAAGGAGCGCCTGATAGACGCCGAGTTGGTCAGCGGGCGTAATGTCGTGAATCGTCGTCACGCCGAGCGAACGGAGCTGCGCCAGCGCCACTTCCGCTTCGGAGATTCGCTGTTCGAGCGTCTTCCGGGGCATGGCGCCGCGGACTCGGGCAGCCGCGGCGCTCGTCAGGCGGCCGGTCGGAACGCCGCGATCGCACTCGACACCCTCCCACTGGCACGTCGCTCCCGCTGAGCGAAGCGCCGCGCCGTTGGCCAGGTACTGCGAACGATCCCATTTCGCGAGGAGCGCGGGGGTCTCGGGCGTGATTGAATCGATCATGCCCCGGTGCGGCCGGAACGCGGAAGAATCGGTGGCGCGTCCGCCGGTAGAGCTCTGCGCCCACGCCTCGTAGGCGCCCCAGTCTCCGCCGGACATCCAGGCGCCACGCGGCAGCCGCGCACCCGCCTCGCGCACGCGCCTGACGAAAGCGGCCTCGTTTGATACATCGAGCAGGTTTACTCCGAGCAGCAGCGCCCCAGCCTGGCCGAAGTGGGTGTGATTGTCG
>CAZPCC010000137.1:0-11454 GCA_964584905.1 uncultured Gemmatimonadaceae bacterium
CTGCTTTCCGATCAGCATTCGCACAAGGTGGCCGGCTGCTACGGCGATCCGCTTTGCCCGACGCCCAATATCGACGGCATTGCCCGGCGCGGCGTGACGTTCGACAACGCCTATTGCGCCTCGCCGATCTGCACGCCGAGCCGTATGTCGCTGCTGACCGGCCGCTGGCCGCATAAGCAGAGCTGCTGGACGCTCGAGGATCAGCTTGCCTCCGATCTGCCGACCTATGTCCACGCTTTAGGCGCGGTCGGCTACCGGACGATCCTGGCCGGGCGTATGCACTCGATCGGCCCGGGTCAGCTGCACGGCTTCAGCGAGCGCTACATCGGCGACTGCTCCCCGAACTGGCTTGGGGCGGGACGGCAGGATCTGGGCGAGCTGGCGGGCACGCAGGGACCGTCCGCCCCGTCCAGCGACGGCACGCCCGTCCCGGCGGTCAGCATAAGCAAGTCCGGGCGCGGCCAGTCGGGTTATGAGGTGGTCGACGATGCGACCACGGAGGCGGCATGCACGCGGCTGAAGGTGCTCGGCCAGGAGCACGCATCGGGCGCCCGCCAGCCGTTCCTGCTCACGGTCGGCTTCATCCTTCCGCATTGCCCGTTTGTCGCGCGATCGGAGGATTTCGACCTCTTCGAGGGCAGGGTGGGACTGCCCGATCTGCCGCGGCCGGATATGGCGTCGGAGCATCCATGGCTGGTGAGCTGGCGCCGCTACAGCGGGTGCGAGAACGCCGTCAGTGCCGACGTGATACGCGCGCGCACGGCCTATTATGGCCTCGTCCATGCGCTCGACAGGAAGATCGGCAGGATTCTCGACGCGCTCGAGCAAGCTGGCTTTGGTGACGATACCCTCGTCATCTATGCGTCCGACCACGGCGAGCAGATCGGTGAGCGGGACCTTTGGTGGAAAAACACCTTCTACGAGGAATCCGTCAAAGTGCCACTGGTCATGTCATGGCCGGGCAAGCTCCCCGAGGGAGAGCGGCGCGCGCAGATCGTCAACCTGATCGATGTGAACGCAACCATGATCCAGGCCGCGAACGCGCCGCCGCTGCCGCGATCGAATGCCCGCAGCCTCATTCCGATTGCGGCGAACGGGGACGCGCCGTGGGAGAACGAATCCTTCAGCGAATACGTGACCGACCTCTCGTCGGCGTGGACCGGGCCGGAAGCCACATGCCAGCGCATGGTGCGGTCCGGCAGATACAAGTACGTCCACATCGACGGCTACCGGGCGCAATTGTTCGACCTTGAAGCCGATCCTTCCGAAAGTCGCGACCTGGGCGACGACCCGGCCTACGTAGACGTGCGCCATCGGCTTGCCGAGCGCGTGCTCGATGGGTGGGACCCGAAGCGCATCCGCAGCGAGGTGGACCTGCGGTGTGCTGAAAAGACGCTCCTGCGCCAATGGGGGGCGCAAACGAATCCGGCGAGCCAGTATCAGTTCAGGATTGCCGCGGAGGACAGCTGGCTCGAACCGCACGCATAGCCGCGCTCAGGTTTCCTTTAGCGTCGCCAGACGTGGAGCAATGTCCTTCTCCACATCGGCAGCCAACTCAAGCCCGCGCTTGTCGTCGATTTCCCCGGCCCAGCGCTTCATTCGTTCGAGCAATTCCGCGATGACCGCGGCGTAGTCCGGATAATGCTTGAAGCGCTCGAATCCGCCATCCTCGCGCGGCGTCAGATAGACGTTGAGCTCTTCCTCCGGGTCCGCGCGCAGATTGTAGAGCTCGTGCTCGCCATTTTCCGATGCGATGAGCTTCCACTCGGTGGTGCGAATGGCGCGCTGTTCGATCTTGCTTACATGGGTGATGTTCTGGACGAAGTAGTCGTCGCGCCAGCCGCGGGAGTCCTGATCCAGCAGAAGCGGTTTCAGGCTACGGCCGTGCATGCCGTCGGGAATGCCGGCTCCGGCGAGGTCGAGCATGGTCGGCGCCAGGTCCTGTAGGCCGATCGGCGCATCCGAGCGCGTCGACGGCTTGATGCCGGGACCCTCGACGATGAACGGTATGCGGATCGCGTCGTCATGGCAGACGAACTTGTGTTCGCCTTCGCGCCGGTAGAAGAACGTATCGCCGTGATCCGAGAAATAGATGACGACGGTGTTGTCCGCCTGTCCGGTATCCTTCAGCGCTGCCCGTATGCGGGCGAGGTTCTCGTCGAGGGCGCTGACGGCGGCGTAGTACCCCGCAAACGGCACGCCCTTGCCCCGATAGGGCTCGTAGAAGCGTTCCGGGGCGGAATAGGGGTCGTGCGGCGGATAGAAGCTCAGCACCATGGCAAAGGGCTGAGACTGGCCCTTCCGGTCCTTCAGGAAGGCGACGGCGGCGTCGGTCTGCCGGTCGGGCCGGTATTCGCCGTCGAGAAGGCCGTCCATCCAGTGACCCTTGCGCGAATTGAATGATTCCTCCCACACATCGAAGAACGGCGGCTGAATTTCGCCGAGATGCCATTTGCCGAAATGTGCGGTCAGGTAGCCCGCCTCCCGGAGATGATCGAATACGGTTTGCTTCACGGCCGAGTGCGAGGCGAATGCGTTGTCGACCCCGTAGAGATTGTCGATGAGCTTGTGCCTGTGCGGATAGCACCCGGTCCACATCGTCGCGCGCGCTGGCGTGCAGACGGGCCACGGCGTGAAGGCCGCGTCGAATGACTTGCCCGCCACCGCCATCGCGTCTGTGCCCGGAGTCGCGGTGAAGCGATTGCCGTAGGAGGCGAGCGAATCGCTGCGCTGCTGGTCGGAGAGCACGAGGACGATGTTGGGGCGTTTGGGCATGATCGATCCTGGTCAGACGGGGGATACTGGGTTTGCGGACGTGCCGGCCAGATGGCACGAAACGCTGTGACCGAAAGCGATCTCCCGCAGCGCCGGCGGTTCGGTAGCGCAGCGCCCGACCGCGATCGGGCAGCGCGTGTGAAAGCGGCATCCGCTCGGCGGATTCGCCGCGCTGGGCACGTCGCCTTTGATCGTGAAGAAGGACTTGCGCCCCTTGGCTGCCGACGGCACCGATTGCAGCAGCGCTTGGGTATATGGATGCCCGGGGCTCTGGAAGATCGATCGGCGCCCGCCCAGCTCGACGATCTGGCCGAGATACATCACCGCCACGCGTTCCGAGATGTGGCGCACCACCCCCAGATCGTGGGAAATGAACAGATATGTCAGTCCAAGCTCGCGCTTGAGGTCCTGCAGCAGGTTGAGGATTTGCGCTTGCACGGAAACGTCGAGCGCCGAGACCGCCTCGTCGCAGACGATGAAGGCCGGTTCGAGCGCGAGCGCGCGGGCGATGCAGATGCGCTGGCGCTGACCGCCCGAAAACTCGTGCGGGTAGCGGCCGGCGTGAAAAGCGGCCAATCCCACGAGATCGAGCAAGCGTCTCAACCTCCTTTCACGGGCAACGGCATCGTCGATGCCGTGTATTGCGAGCGGCTCGACGATCAACTCGCCCGCCGTCATGCGCGGGTTGAGGGCGCCGAACGGATCCTGGAACACGATCTGCATGTTGCGGCGCATGGCGCGCAATTCGCTCGGGCCGAGAGACAGGATGTCCGCATTCTCGAATCGAATGCTGCCCGCCGTGGCTTCGAGCAGGCGCAGCACGAGCCTTCCCGTCGTAGTCTTGCCGCAGCCGCTCTCGCCGACCAGACCGAGCGTTTCGCCCCGATCGATCGTGAAGCTCACATCGTCGACCGCGCGTATCGAACGGCCATCGCCGAAGAGCCCGCCCTTTCCGACAACGAAATCCTTGCGGAGGCGATCCACTGCCAGGATCGGGCCTGTGCCACGTTCGGGCGGCATCAGGTGTCCACCCGCGTGAACTCATAGCCTGAGTTGCGGATGCAGGCAGCGCGATGCGATCCCTCGTAATTCACGAGACCTGGCACCGCCGTTGCGCAAATCGGCCGCGCATAGCCGCAGCGCGGTTCGAATCGGCAACCCGGCGGCAGGTCGAAGATCGGCGGGACCGTACCCTTGATGGCATCGAGACGGTCCTCGTCGCGGTCGACGGGCGGGATGCTTGCCAGCAAGCCTTCTGTATAGGGGTGGAGCGGACGACTGAAGATGGCATCGGCCCGGGCATCCTCAAGGACCTGGCCGAGATACATGATGAGTACTCTGTCCGTGAAAGCGGACACGACGCCAAGATCGTGGCTGATGAGGATGATCCCCATCCTGTACTCGGCCTGAAGGTCAAGCATAAGATCGAGAATCTGGGCCTGGACCGTCACGTCGAGCGCCGTCGTCGGCTCGTCGGCTATCAGCAGCCTGGGCCGACATATCAGCGCCATCGCGATCATGACGCGTTGGCGCATGCCCCCCGAAAGTCGATGCGGGTAGTCGTCGATGCGCTGTTCCGGTGAAGGTATCCCGACGCGGCGCAACGCTTCGATGCCACGCTCCCGCGCTTCCCGCCGGCCGACCTTCAGATGGCGGCGCACGGTCTCCATGATCTGGTCGCCGATCGTCAGCACCGGATTGAGGGCCGTCATCGGCTCCTGAAAGATCATGCCCATCGATGCGCCGCGCAGCTCCTCCAGCCGGGCCTCGCCAACGCCGAGCAGGTCTTCGCCGTTGAGCCGGAGCCGGTTGGCGGTGATCACGCCATTGCGTGGTAGCAGCCGCATTATCGAGAGGGCCGTCATGCTCTTGCCGCTTCCCGACTCCCCGACGATGCCGAGTACTTCGCCAGCCGAAAGCGTGAACGACAGGCCGTCCACGATGCTCACGCCGTTGAGCGAGACACGCAGATTCTCGACCTCGAGCAAGGGGGGCTGGCCGGCCGTGATTTCCCCGGCGTCGCTCATTCTTGCACGGCAGTTGCGCGCACGATCATCCCTCGGGGAAACCGCCTTTACCCGCTTCATGATTGTATACTATTATACGATTTGCAAGGGTGGACTGCCCGGAATGCCCGCCTTGAGGAAGGGGTGTTCGGCAGCCGCCAGGCGCATCTCCTGCGAGACGGGATGGGGGCGAGTATGGACCAGCCGAACATCATTGTCGTGCTTGTCGACCAGATGCGGCGAGACGCGATGAGTTGCGCCGGCGATCCAAACGTTCGCACCCCGAATCTCGATCGGATGGCGGCGAATGGCGTCCGCTTCACGTCGGCGTGTTCGACCTTTCCGGCCTGCGTGCCTTTCCGGTTTTCGCTGATCACCGGCGAATACGCGCACTCCCGCAATGTGCCGGCGCTCGGATACAGGCTTTCTCCGGCCGAGCGCACGCTGGGCGATGCGATCAAGGGCCAGGGTTACGCCACCGCCTATATCGGCAAGTGGCACCTCTACTCCGCCTACGGTGTCAGCGGCGGACTCAACCTTTCGCAAGCGAGCCGGACGCCCGTTCCGGCCAGCCACCGGCGGGGTTTCGACTACTGGCGGGGGTTCGAGCTCAGGAACGAGTTCTACGACACGTACTATTTCACCGACGACGACCCGAAGCCACGCCGGCTGGACGGCCATCAGACCGACGGTCTGTTCGGCCTGGCCCTCGAATATCTGGAGACCGGCAGGGGCGGCAAGCCGTTCTTCCTGCTGCTGTCGGTAGAGGCGCCGCATCCGCCGTTCATGGCATCCGACGACAGCTTGCGGCGCGTGCGCGAGCGCGGTGCGCTGGTGCAGCGGCCCAATGTCGATCTCGCCGCGATTAGGTTCTTCCCGCCGGAATGGTACGAGGAGAACGGGCCCGCCGGAAAGGTCGATCCGAGCGATTCCGCCTCGGTGAAGCGGGTGGCCGACGCCAACATGCAGGCCTATTGCGCGATGATCGAGATGATCGACGACAATATGGGACGACTGAACTCGGCGCTCGAGAAGGAGGGGCTCGCCGACAATACGATCGTCATGTTTCTATCCGACCACGGCGAGCTCGGCGGCAGCCATGGGATGCTGGGCAAGGCCGAGCCCTGGGAAGAGTCTGTCGGCATTCCCCTGATCGTTTCAGGCCCCGACAGATGCGTGGCAGGAAAAGGAAGGACCGCTTCGGTACCGGTCAATACGGAGGACCTTTTTCCGACCTTGGTCGGGCTCACCGGGAGTGCGGCTGCGGAAGGCCTCACCGGAATAGACCTGGCGCCCTTCCTTCGCGGCGACACCGCCGAGCCAGCGCGCGACGGCGTTCTCCTCGAGTTCGTAACCGAGACGCGGGCGAACCGGTCGTACTACGATGAAACTTGGCGCGGCATCCGGAGCGACCGCTACAAATACACCGTGATCGGAAGCAGGGCGGGGGCTCGCCCCTGGCAATTGTTCGACCTGCGCGACGATCCGTATGAAATGGTAAATCTCGTCGATCGGACTGACCGTGCCGAGCTCTGCCGCGAGATGCACCGCCGTCTCATCGCTCTGCTGGACGCAACCGCCGACGATTTCGCCCTGGCGGAGGCGTTCGGACTGAAGGCGCGTAACGCCGTCGCGCCGGTCGTGTAGCATGGCTTCGGCCGGCTCAGCCGGCCTTGCGGCGATGCTCCAGCTTGCGAAGCTGCTCCACCAGCCTCTCGTAGTCCACGGCACGCGAATAGTCGAGAATGTGAACTTCCATCAACTTGTCGAACGCGTCCATGTCGCCCTTGCGAATCGCATCGAGGACATCGTCGTGCTCGGCCACGATGCTCTTTACCCCCTTCTTCAGCGTCGAAAGGCCGAAGATGATCGTCAGCTGGCGGGAGAGGGGCTCCCAGGAGCGGACGAGAATGTCGTTCTCTGACAGCTTGCAAAGGCACAGATGGAACTCGGTGTCGAGGCTGGCGACGAGAAAGCTGTCGCCGGCGTCGGCGGCGGCATGCATCTGGGCCAGCACGTCTTCCAGCGGCGCCAGGACGGTCGGGTCCGCCCGGGCCCGCCTGATCACTTCGGCTCCGGCCAGTTTTTCCAGCGCCAGCCGAACCTTGAGCGATTTTTCGAGGCGATCGATGTTCACGCTCATCAGGCGCATGCCGCGATAGCGTTCGCTGACGACGACTCCCTGGCTCTCCAGCAATCGCAACGCCTCGCGAACCGGAATGCGGCTGACATTCAGCGAGCGGGCAACCTCGGCCTCGACGATACGATCGCCCGGGAGAAAATGGCCTTTCGCCGTGGCTTCCACGATTGCATCAACGACCTGATCCACAAGCGTTTTCGCCGTCAGGGGGGCGAGGGTCGAAAGCTTGTTGCCCGTATTCGGCGCTTCGGCGTTCGACATCTTCCGTGAATTCCTTGACGTCACGTGCGCATCGTATACGATTATACGATTATACGAACGGCCCGGAGGATCTTGATATAGCGGTATCGGATACCGCCCCACAAGTCTCCGGAGGCCGCGGACCGATCAAACAGGGAGCTAGAGAGAAAATGGGAGTGCACAGCCGACTGGGAGCAATAGGGCGGGTGTTGACTGTCACGGGCGCATTGGCGCTCACGGTTGCACTCTTCCCGAGCAATGTCTTGGCTCAGACGATGGGCGGCGATGTCATCGTCGTGCAGGGCTCCAATCCGCCGAGCCTCGACGCGATGTCGACGTCTTCTCAGGCGTCGCGCAACATCAACATGAACATCTACGAGACGCTCTACGGCTTCAGCGAGGGCGTGACGCCGATCCCGATCCTGGCGGAAGACTGCATCATTTCCGAAGACGGCCTGACCTACCGCTTCCCGCTGCGCAGGGGAGTGATGTTTCACAACGGCAAGGAAATGACGGCCCGGGACGTGAAGGCGTCGCTTGAGCGCTACCGCAAGGTCGGCGCCACCGGCAATCTCCTCGACCCGGTCGAAAGCATCGACATCACCGGCGACTACGAAGTCACCTTCACCATGACGAAGGCAACGCCGACATTTCTGGAGGCGTTCTCGTCGCCGCGCGCGCCGGCGGTAATCATTCCCGAGGAGGACGGCGAGACGGAAGCCGGAAAGAACAGCTTTGTCGGAACCGGACCTTACAGGTTCGTCGAGTACGTTCCCGACAGCCATGTGAAACTCGAACGCTTCGACGACTACACCGCCGATACCCGCTCATCGGGCATCGACGGCTTCGGCGGCCACAAGACGGCATATTTCGACACTGTCACGTTCCGCATCATCACCGAGCCGGGCGCCCAGGTGGCGGCGCTCGAAGCCGGCGAGGTTCATGTCCTCGAACAGATCCCGGTACCGGCAGCGCGCCGTCTGGAGGGCAACGCCGAGATAGAGACCTACGAGAACATGCCCTGGGCGTTCAACACGTTCATCTTCAACATGAACGTTCCGCCGTCCGACAATGCGAAATTCCGTGAAGCGGTGCAGGTGGCGCTGAACATGGAAGAGATCATGGGCATCACGACGGAAGGTCTCTTCCAGTTGGACCATGGCTGGCAGTACGAAGGGACCACTTATGACGCCGGCGACATCGGCAAGGACTACTATAACCAGGCCGACGCCGACCGGGCCAAGGCGTTGCTCAGCGAAGCCGGCTACGATGGCGAGGAGTTTTCCATCCTGACCGATGGCAATATTCCGGGCCACGCGAAATCGGCGATCGTCATCGCCGAGCAGCTGAACGCGATTGGCATCAATGCCGTCGTCAATCAGGTCGACTGGCCGACGGCGCTGAATATCAGGCTTCAGCCGGAGGGCTGGAACGGCTGGACACTCCAGATGGGGATCGAGCCCTATCTCGGGCCGGTGGGCGTTGTCGCCACCCTTACCGGCGAAAAACCGCACTTCATCAAGAACGATCCCGAGCTGGACTCCCTTTACGACGAGCTCATCTCCGGTGCGACCGTGGAAGCCCGTCAGGAGACGTTCAACAAGATCCAGACACGCCTCTACGAGTTCTTCGGGGTTATCAAGCTCGGGAATACCGGGCTGATGCAGGCGAGCCGTTCGACGGTCAAGGGGTTCAAGCCGTTCCGCTTCCCGCGCATGTACAACGTATGGTTCGAAGATTGACAACCCTCTAGGCTGAGCCGGCCGGCGGTGAGTGCGACGGCACTTCCCGCCGGCACATGTGCCGCCCCAGCAGGGAAAACCCATTGTTCCGGTTTGTCGTCGGTCGTCTACTGAGCGCCATACCCGTCCTTTTCGTCGTATCGCTCGTGACATTCCTGATCATCTGGATCGTGCCAGGTGACGTGACCGCGGAAATCGCGGGTGGCGACGCGACGCCGGCCGAGTTGGAGATCATCCGGCAGAGTCTCGGACTGGACCGGCCGCTCCTCGAGCGCGCGCTGATCTGGTACGGCCAGCTCCTCCAGGGCGATCTCGGGCATTCGTACCTCCTCAACCGCTCCGTTGCCGAGGCCGTGTTCGAACGGCTTCCGGTGACGCTGTCGCTTGCCGGCCTGGCGCTGGCGATCGCCACGGCGATCGGCATCCTGCTTGGCATACTCGCGGCGGTGAGACAGAACACATGGTTGGATCAGGGAGCGATGATCGTAGCGCTGGTCGGGCTTTCGGTGCCGGATTTCTGGTTCGGCATCGTCATGATCATCCTGTTCGGCGTCTTCCTGGGCTGGTTCCCCACCGGCGGGTATGTCCCGATCACCGAGGATCTGGTGGGCTGGATGCAGTGCATGACGCTTCCGGCGCTGACCCTGGCACTCACGCAAATGGGAGTCATCGCACGCATGACCCGGTCGAGCATGCTGGACGTGCTCAATCAGGACTTCGTGCGGACCGCCAGGGCGAAGGGCATGCGTGCGCGCACCGTGATCTTCAAGCATGCACTCAGGAACGCCCTGGTACCGATCGTCACCGTGGTCGGCGTGATTACCGGTGTGCTGCTGAGCGGGGCGGTGGTGATCGAATCCGTGTTCTCGCTGCCCGGTGTCGGCCGTCTCATCATCGGGTCGATCCAGCGCCGCGACTTTCCCATCATACAGGGCGGCCTGCTGGTGACGGCGTTCATATTCGTCTTCGTGAACATCGTAGTCGACGTGCTCTACGTCTGGTTCGACCCCAGGGTACGCGATGAGCGCTGACGCAGAAGCCGGCGACGACAGGGTTTCGCTCGGCGCGGAGATGTCGGCGGCACGGCGAAGGCGCTGGCGGCTGCTCGCCGGTCGGCTTCTGGGGCACCGATCGTTCCTGTTCGGACTGGTGACGCTCGCGATATTCTTCTTCGTCGCCATCTTTGCCGATCTACTCGCGCCCTATGCGCCGGACAAAAGCGATTATCGCTCGATCCTGATGCCCCCGTCGTCGGAGCATTGGTTCGGCACCGATGGGTTTGGCCGCGATATCGCCAGCCGCATCATCTACGGCACCAGGGTCTCGCTGCGGATCGGCCTGATCGTCGTCGTGACAACCGGCATTCTGGGAACGGTGCTGGGCACGCTGGCCAGCTACGTTCGCTGGCTGGACGGCCTGATCATGCGCACCCTGGACGGCCTGATGGCCTTTCCGGGCGTCCTGCTGGCGATCGCGCTGGCCGCCGCGCTCGGACCGTCGGAGGTGAATGCCATCATCGCGCTGACGGTAACGTTCACGCCGCGGACTGCCCGCATCGTGCGCGCCAGTGTCCTCGTCGTCCAGGGCATGCAATTCATCGAGGCGGCCCGCGCGGTGGGGGCCGGTCATTCACGCATCGTTCTCCGCTACATCCTGGCCAATGCGCTGTCGCCGCTGATCGTGCAGCTGACATTCGTGTTCGCCGTGTCGATCGTGGCCGAAGCGATCCTTAGCTTTCTGGGCGTCGGTCCTCCGCCTCCGGCGCCCTCGCTCGGCAACATCATCGCCGACGGCCGAACCTACATCCAGGAAGCCTGGTGGATCGCCGTGTTTCCCGGCATCGCCATCGCGGTAGCGGTATTGAGCCTCAATCTGATGGGCGACGGCCTCCGCGACATCATCGATCCGCGCCAGCGCAACCTGCGCGACGCCGCGTGATCGGATCGGTCGACGTCGCACGATCCGCCCGAGGCTGGTCCTGCCGCCGGCGCTGGCGAGGAGCCCGCAGGCCCGCACCGCAAGCGATGCCCAGCGCCGGCTTGACCGTCGGCCCCGCCGCAGCATCAAGCAGCCGGGCCGCCTCTTCAGCGCTCAGCACGCATTTTGGCTGGTGACCTTCCGGAATGGACACTCGGATGATAGTTCTCCCATCCCACCACGGCCTGGATGACGAGGCGGAGGTTGTCGAGGCGGATCGAGAGCGGCACCTCGATCAGCCTCACCACGGCCGGTGTCACTTCGTCAAGCGTGACTCTCAGGCGGGCGATTCTGGTCATGAAAGCTGCGCCCCGCCGGGTCGGGGCCGGCGGATTCTTCTTCGGCGCGGGGCCGGCGCCATGCCTACCGCAATGTCTCCGGCGACCCGGCCCGCGTCCTCGTCCTTGGCGTGCCGAGCTGCGGCCTCGATCGAATGTTTGGCGAGTTGCATGCCGCCGAGGCCGCCGGCGTGTCGGCAGTCGCGGAGGTGGAGGCGATCTGCGCCAAATACGGCGTCACCATCGAGCCGCCAGCCGCCCTGATACGTTAGGTTCGGCGGCCAGGGCTGTGGATA
>CAZPCC010000138.1:0-2777 GCA_964584905.1 uncultured Gemmatimonadaceae bacterium
TGTCAAACGCGCGGTACACCTCGCCCATCCCGCCAGCCCCGAGGGCGGAGAGGATCTCATACGGACCGAGACGCGTGCCGGAGGCAAGGGCCAAGCTCTGGCGAGGATTATATCGGCGGGGGGCCGCGCGCGAACAAACTCCCTACTGACGATATGACTCTATCGGGAGTGACCCGGCGCACGAGCGCACGGATCGAGCTCAAGGCTCGATCGCCGGGTCACTTTCGATAGAGCCGTTTGGACGAAGCCGCTGGCGTTTGCGGCGGACGCGGCCTCTCAGCTATGGCGGTTCAATCGTACGGTCCCACGGTGTGCGGGCGTGCGTGGGATGGTGACCCGCCGATCAAGACGGTGACGGTGCCCGTGCGGTCCGTCAGCGCTGCCCGTGCGGGCTTCGACATCGAGGGTCGGACAGACCTCCGGCGCACGCGCGGACGGGCGCGACGATCGTCGCCTGGCGGGGCGAGAAGCTGATCTACGAGGTGTCATAGAGGATGTTCGTCAAGAGCGTGTCGAGGAAGAGTTGTCGCGCCGTGAGCCGCTCGACGAGGCGCATGGGCGCTCCACACTGCGGGCATGGCCACGACGCTCGTGATGGCCGGGGAGCCACGGGTGTGGCTGGAGTCGGCGTCGCGGCCAGTGCCTGGCGACACTGTCCAAGTTGCGGCGTTCGACACCGCGAGGCGAGGAAACCGAAATAGCGGATGCGGACGAAGCGCTTGGGTAAGACGTGCAGCAGGAATCGGCGGAGAAACTCGTCGACGTCGAGCGTGAGCGTCCGCATTTGACTGCCGTGCCGGTAGTCCTTCCAGCGAAACGAGACGGTGTCGTCGGTGACGTCGACGAGCCGGTGGTTCGAGATGGCGACTCGATGCGTATAACGCGCGAGGTAGTGGAGCACGTGGGCGGGGCTGCCAAAGGGCGGCTTGGCGTACACGACCCATGTTTGGCGATACAGCGATCGGAGGAAGGCGCGAAAGGCCGCCTCCGGCTTCAGCGGTGCCAAGGTGCCGGGGAAATCGAGGCGCCCCTCTCGAAAGGCCGCCCGGATGCCGGCCACGAGTTTGCCGCGAAAGAGTTTCCGCAAGACCGCGATCGGCAGGAAGAAGCGCGGACGAGCGTGGATCCACCGGGTGCCGTCCGACGCTAGGCCGCCCATCGGCACGACGCAGTGGACGTGAGGATGGTGCTGCAGCCGTTGGCCCCATGTGTGCAGAACCATCAGCCCGCCAATGGCGCCGCCCAGTCGCTTCGGATTCCTCGCGACCTGCAGCAAGGTGTCAGCGGCGGCCCGAAACAGCAGGTCGTACACCACGCGCTTGTTGACGAGCGCAAGCCGGGCGAGCGGCTCCGGGATCGTGAAGACGATGTGGACGTAGCCGACCGGGAGCAACTCCTGCTCGCGCGCCGTCACCCACGCGTTCCGCGCCGCGGTCAGACACTTCGGGCAATGTCGATCCCGGCAGCTGTTGTATGAGAGAGTAGCCGGCTGCGCGCACTGTTCACAGCGATCGCGATGCCCGCCGAGCGCCGCGGTGCGGCACTGCGCGATCGCCCGGAGGACGCGCCGATGCTGCCCGGTGACCCACGCGTGATGGGCGTCCAGAAAGCGATCGCCGTGTTGGCGCACGATGTCGGCCACCTCGAAGGGTGGCCGGGTCACTGCTTGCGCAGCCGGCGCGTGCGGCGCACGGTGTCGGCCGCGGAGACCGGCATCCCATCAAGCGGATTGGCGACGGCCTGCAGATGCCGTTGTGACAAGTGCAGATAGATGACCGTGTGCTCGAGTTTGACATGACCGAGCAACAGCTGCACGGTGCGCAGGTCTGCCCCCGCTTCGACCAGGTGCGACGCGTACGAATGACGCAGCAGATGTGGCGACACCCGCTTCTTCAAGTGGGCACGGGTGGCGGCGCTGCGACAGGCGGCCCACGCCACCTTCGCGGTGATCGGCTTGTCGGCCCGCCAGTTCTGAATCGTGCCGGGAAACAACCACGTCTTCGGCCGCATCCAACGGTAGTACACGCGGAGGGTCTCCAGCAGTCGCGCGCTGAGCGGCACGTATCGATCGCGACCGCCCTTTCCGTGCTGAAGGTGAATCAGCATGCGGCGACTGTCGATGTCGCCCACCTGCAGATGGCGGAGCTCGGCGTTCCGCATGCCCGTCGAGTACAGGACCATCAGCATCGTGCGATCGGTCAGGTTCCGCGCCCCATCGATCAATCGAGTGACTTCTTCCGTGGTGAGGATCGCCGGGAGCCGGCGTGGGACCTTTGGAAACGGCAGGTCTTCCAGCATGTACGGCCGCTTCAGCGTCTTCACGAAGAAGAACCGGAGCGCCGAGACGTGGAGCTTCACCGTCCGCGGCCCGAGCTTCCGCTCGCGCAGCAGGTACGCCTGATACGTCCGCAGGTGGCTCTGATTTGAGTTGGTCCGGGGGGGTGCGAAAGTACTTGGCGAAGCGCTCGACGGCCTGGATGTAGTAGTGAACGGTGGTCGTGGCGTAGTTACGCCGCTGGAGTTCCTCCAGCATCGCCTGTCTGAGATGGGTCACAGGAACCTCCTTGTGACCCACACGCTACTCGGCTGGCCGAGCGAGGCTCACGCGCAGCGTCCGCCGCGCCAGCGGCTTTGTTCTAACGCCTCAGAGTACGCAGAGTATGCGACATGTCCAGGGCGCCGGCAGTCCACTTGTGAACACATGCACGACGGCTTGGCCGGACCTGAGCGGCACGTTCGCGAAGGCGATCGGTTGCGCGGACCACGGGTGACCGATC
>CAZPCC010000139.1:0-15395 GCA_964584905.1 uncultured Gemmatimonadaceae bacterium
CGTGCAGTTCCAGCGCATGCCCAATGTCTCGCTGCTTCCAGGCGCCCGGGTCATCGGTTGGGACGAGATCATTGCCGAGACACAGAACGGTATTGTAATCGTCGGGCAAGGGTCGTTCTCAATAGATCAGCAGCGCTTCAATGCGCAGTTTGGTGGCCAGCTCTTCTATGAAGTGAAGAACGGCAAGATCACCGGCATGCTGAAGGATGTTGCCTATCAAATGCGCACCCCCGATTTCTGGAATGCGATGGACATGATGGGGGGGCAGCGCAGCTATGAGCTGGGGGGCGCGTTCAACGATGGCAAGGGCCAGCCGAGCCAATCCAACGCGGTGAGCCATGGTTGCGTTCCCACGCGGCATCGCAACATCAACGTGATCAATACCGGGAGGAACGCGTGAGCCGCGAGAATGGACCGCGATCCCTTCTCGCGAGTGCGGTGCCGCGCTACCTGTCGCGCGAACAGGCGCAGGAGCTCGCGCAGCGCGTGCTTGGATTCGCTACGGCGGACGAGACGCGAGTCTCCGTGGGAAGCGGAACGCAAGGGAACACGCGCTTCGCCGTGAGTCAGATCTCTACCGGTGGCGATAACTTCGATACGTCTGTCACCGTTCGCTCGGTATTTGGAAAGCGCGCTGGATCATCGACCACCAACGCGCTGGATGACGCTTCGCTGCGCCGCGCCGTCGACACCGCCGAGCGCCTGGCGAAACTGTCGCCCGAAGATTCGGAATACATGGCCGAACTCGGGCCTCAACAGTATGAGGAAGCAAAGGGTTGGAGCGATAACACAGCGGTGCTCGAGCCCACGCAGCGCGCAGCGGCCGTCCGGGCAATCACTGAGCCCGCGCGCGCCGACGGGTTGATTGCCACCGGCTACCTCGAGAGCAACGCCGGCTCGTTTGCGGTCGCCAATCACAACGGATTATTCGCCTGGGCACGCTCGACAAGCTCTGCCCTGACGACGACGATCCGCACTCCCGACGGAACCGGAAGCGGGTGGGCGGGCGCTGCTCACTACGACTGGAGCAAGATCGAGCCCCAGCAACTCGGTGCGCGGGCGATCGAGAAAGCAAAACTCTCGGTGAATCCGGCGGCGATCGAGCCCGGACGTTATACGGTCATACTGGAGCCGACGGCGGTAGGCAATCTCGTTCAACTCATCAATTTCGCGCTCAATGCGCGCAACGCCGACGAAGGGCGCAGCTTCTTCAGCAAGCAGGGTGGTGGGAACAAGATCGGCGAAAAGGTCGTCGACGAGCGTGTGACCCTCACTTCCGATCCGCACGACCCTGAAGCCTACGCCAACACATTCACCGGCGAGGGTCTGCCGACTGCGCGTACGACCTGGATCGAGAACGGGGTGGTGCGCAACCTCGCATACGACAGGTATTGGGCGCAGCGGCAGGGCGTCCCGACGCGCCCGCAGGTCGGCTCGCTGCGCATGAGCGGCGGAAACAGCAGCATCGAGGAGATGATCGCCGGCACGCAGCGCGGGATTCTCGTCACCCGCTTCTGGTACATTCGCCCGGTCGATCCGCGCACCATTCTGTTTACCGGCCTCACGCGCGACGGCACCTTCCTCATCGAGAACGGCAGGATCTCGCGCAGCGTACAGAATCTGCGGTTCAACGAATCGCCCATCTTCATGCTGAACAATCTCGAAGCCATGGGCCGCCCGGTTCGCGTGAGCGCGAGCGAGAGCGGATCCGCGGGTTTCGCCGTGGTCGTGCCGCCGATCAAGGCGCGCGACTTCAATTTCACCAGTCTCAGCGAGGCCGTTTGAGTCAATCGCGACGCGAATTTCTCAGACAGACGGGCGCGGCCGCCGCGACGATTGCGGCGGTGTCGGCGGCTGCAAGGCCGGTGTCGGCGCAGGGCCTGCTCGTTTCGCCGCCGCCTGACGCCGCGATCAAGGAGCTCCTCATGGAGGCGCTCAATGCCGGCAAGCTCGCCGGTGCCGGGTATGCTGATGCCCGCATCACGCGATTACGACAGAATTTCGTCTTTACGCGTGAGCAGCAGATTCAGAACGTCGTCGATACAGACAGCATTGGCTGCGGTGTACGCGTGCTCGTAGATGGCACGTGGGGTTTCGCAGCTACCCGCCACCTGACCAAGGATGCCGTAGCCGGTGCGGCGCGCGAAGCCGTCGCCATAGCCAAGGCGAATCGGGTCGCGCGCGATCGCTCGGTCACGCTCGTACCCGCGCCGCCGGTGCCGAGCGCAACGTGGAAGGGTGCCTATCGGATCGATCCGTTCGAGATATCGATCGAAGACAAGGCCGACCTCCTGCTCAAGGCAAACGCCGAGGCGCTCAAGGTCGCGAACGTGAAGTACATCTTCAGCGGGCTGTTCTTCGTAAAGGAAGAGCGCAACTTCGCATCGACGGATGGCTCGGTGATCACGCAGTCGACGGTGCGGAGCTGGCCGCTCATGCAGATCACGGCGGTCGCACCCGACTTTTCCGACTTCCAGAATCGCGGCAACGTGGTGCCGCCGATGGGCCGCGGATGGGAGTACGTGCTCGACGCGGATCTGCCTGGCAACGCGGGCAAGTGGGGCGAGGAAGCCGCTCAGAAGCTCTCGGCCAAGCCTGTCGAGGTCGGCAGGTACGATCTCGTGCTGCACCCGTCGAACATGTGGCTCACGATTCACGAGTCGATCGGTCATCCCTCGGAGCTCGATCGAGCGCTCGGCTACGAGGCCAATTATGCCGGTACGAGCTTCCTGGCGCCCCCGGAAGATGTACTCGGCAAATTGAAGTACGGGCCGGAGTTCATGAACGTGCAGGGCGATCGTTCGCAGGAAGGCGCGCTGTCCACCATTGGCTATGATGACGAAGGTGTGAAGCCCGAAGACTTCCTCATCGTCAAGAACGGCATCTTCAACGACTATCAGACCACGCGCGAGCAGGCGGCGTGGCTGGACTGGTGGTACAAGCAACAGGGAAGCGAAGTCCGCTCGCACGGCTGTTCGTACGGCATGGGATGGGACTATGTGCAGTTCCAGCGCATGCCCAACGTGTCGCTGCTGCCTGGTGAGGGCGTCGTATCATGGGACGATCTGATCGCCGCGACCGAGAACGGAATCGCCATCATTGGCGACGGCTCGTTCTCGATAGACCAGCAGCGGTTCAACGCGCAGTTTGGCGGACAGCTCTTCTATGAAGTGAAGAACGGCAAGATCACCGGTATGCTGAAGGACGTCGCCTATCAGATACGCACACCGGATTTCTGGAACGCCATGGACATGATCGGTGGACGCGCCACCTACGAGATGGGCGGCAGCTTCTTCGATGGCAAGGGGCAGCCGAGTCAGGTGAATGCGGTGAGTCACGGCTCGCCACCCGCACGCTTCCGTGGAATCAATGTGATCAATACGGGGCGAAAAGCATGAGCGCTCCTCGTCGTCTGTACCCATCCGGAATTCCCGAGGGCGCGTTATTCACGCGTGACGAAGCCGCGGCGATCGTCGATCGCGTGCGCAGGCTGTCGAAGGCCGACGAGGCGCTGATCAATCTCGGCGCGTCGTATACGGGAAACACGCGATTCGCGGCAAACCAGATGTCGACGTCGGGTGGCGTCGTCAACGCGGCGCTCACCGTACAGAGCTCGTTTGGTCCCAAGCATGCTGTTGTCCAGACCAACGATCTCTCGGATGAGTCGATCCAGCGTGCCGTGGCGCAGTCAGAAGCGCTGGCCAGGCTGGCGCCTGACGATCCCGAGGCGATGCCGGCGCTGCCGGTGCAGCAGTACGTTGCGGTGGATTCGTATTTCGAGTCGACGGCGGCGATGAGTCCCGATGAACGAGCCCGGGCGGCACTGACGGCACTCGAAGCGACCCGCGCGGCCAGAGATTTGCAGGCCGCAGGCTATCTGGTCAATGGCGGCAACGTGAATGCGATCGGCAACAGCAACGGATTGTTTGCCTATCACCGGAATACGTTTGCGAATTACACGCTGACCGTGCGCACCAGCGACGGCACCGGCTCAGGATGGGCGGCGGCCGATCATCCGGACTGGTCGCAGGTCGATTTCCGCGCGGTTGGCGAGCGTGCGATCGAGAAAGCCCGCCTGTCGAGGAATCCGGTCGCGATCGAACCTGGTCGCTACACGGTCATCCTCGAACCGCAGGCAGTGGGTGATCTGGTACAGCTCATCGGGAACTACGCCGATGCGCGCTCCGCAGATGAAGGGCGAAGTCCATTCGTCAAGCAGGGTGGTGGTAACAAAATCGGAGAGAAGATCGTCGATGAACGAATTTCACTCTACTCCGATCCTCGCGATCCACAGCTGCTGTCACAGCCGTTCGACGGAGAGGGGTTTCCGCTCGCTCGGCAGGAGTGGATCGAGAATGGAATGTTGAAGCAGCTCATCTACTCGCGTTTCTGGGCGCAAAAGCAGGGCAAGACGGCAACGGGCTTTCCGCAATCGCTGAAGATGACCGGTGGGACAGCGTCGGTCGACGAAATGATCCGATCCACTCCGCGCGGCGTGCTGATCACGCGGCTGTGGTATCTCCGTGAAGTCGATCCGCGTACGATCCTCTACACCGGGCTGACGCGTGACGGAACCTTCCTCATTGAGGACGGCAAGGTCTCGAAGGCCATCCAGAACTTTCGGTTCAACGAATCGCCGCTGTTCATGCTGAACAACATCGAGGCGCTCGGCCAGCCGGTGCGTCTGGCGGGCACCGAACAGGGCGGGGACGTGGTCATGCCGGCGATCAAGGTGCGCGACTTCAACTTCACCAGCCTCTCCGAGGCTGTCTAGGTGTGCGTGGGGGTGCAGCCCCTCACGTCACTCAGTCACCGGTCCACCGGGGGATCGTGTGGCTGTCCACCACTCTTGTTATGGAGAGTGACCAATGCCTGCACGTAAGGGAGCCCGTAAGGGCGCAGCCAAGAAGGGAGCCCGCAAGGGCGCCGCAAAGAAGTCCTCGGCGAAAAAGGCCGGAGCTCGTAAGGCCGGTCGCAAGACGGCAGCAAAGCGGGGCGGACGGAAGACTGCCGCCAAGAAGAGCAAGTAGCTCTTCACCGCAGCCGAGTGCTGTGCAGGGCGGGCCGGCGAAGTTGCCGGCCCCGTTCTGTTTCTAGGAACTAGGAAATAGGAATTAGGAATTGGGGGGATGTATCACGGGGACTCGACCCCGAAACGGGATTTCAGAAGGCGTTAGGTAGAGTACAGAAACGCGACGGGGGCGCCATCGGCGCCCCCGTCGCACACCTTCCCTAATTCCTAATTCCTATTTCCTATTCCAATTTCCCCCTTCTTCTCCTCCTCCCCCCACACATATGCCCACACAGCAGGCCGGGGATCATTATCCCGACCGCGCGAAATGACGATACCGAGAGGCTCATCGGTCACAGGACGAACAGAAACAGCCACGTTACACCTCTGCCGGAAGGAAAACGGGTCCCCGGAACGGTCGAGGACCCGATCCCCGACGGAGTCGGAGACAGCGATGGCAAAGGCACTCCTAATGCCAAATCGCCGCCAATCGGCAGCGATTCTATAAGATGTTGTGTTTGAAGAATTTGCGCCGCGTTCGGTTGCGGCCGAAGCGGAATTCTGCCCATGAGCTGTATTGATTCGACACACTAAATTCGCTAAGAGGTGTGTCAAAAGGCTACGCCGCCACGGTAGGCTACGCCACCTTGGTGGCGAGGACCGTATCTGCCCGGCCACTCTGCCGCTCGACCGAGATGTCCCACCCCGAGTAGATCGCCAGCAGCTCCTCCATTGGGATGTGACCTATCGTATCCGCGACCGCGTCGAATACGTGGATTCCGCCGTTCGCCGTCGCCCGCTGCAACGCGGCTATGGCCTCGCGCCGGTCGGCTGGAGTGAGCTCTGCCAGCGCAGCCGCCGCGCAGATCACCGCGCGGAGGGGCATGTCGGGCGCCCAGCTCATGAGGTCGCCGACCAGGCCGCGAACCTGACGAGCCAGTCCCACTTCTACCGCGGCGGCAACCACTCGTTCTACGGCATCTTCGACCGAGCCAAGGGCGGTGACCGTGCACCCGTTGGCGGCGAGAAACATCGCCGGACCTTCGGAGGTGTTGCCGGCTACGAGTACGTGCCCCTGCGCCGCGATCGGCATGGCCCGCGCAACACCGCCGTCAGGATGCAGTCCCCAGCGCTCCGGACGCCGGAACTCCTCGATGGAGCGCAAACGGTGCTTGCACCACGTGCGATATGTTGGAACACGGCAACGGCCTCGGATTATTCTATCGACTTCAGCGCAAAGCAGCACTTCGGTAAGTCCGAGCTGCAGTTCGGAGTCGAGTGCCGCAACCGCCTCGTCCCCGATCCGCAGCAACGCGTGACGGGGAAGCGACTCCTTGTACCGCTCGATCTCCTGCTCGACGAAAAGTTCGTATTCGTACTTGAGCGAGCGAGGATTTGCGGTCATCGGAAAGTCGGAGACGCTGATCCAGCGAGCGGCGAACGCGAAGGGAGGCATCCTCCAGGCAGTTCTTGTCGGGGGCGCAACGGCATCCGTGCTGGTCCCGGTGTGCGGCGGCGTCGCTTCGCGAAAAGCTAGACGCTTTACAGTCAGGCGCAAGGCCCGTCTTGCTTGAGCTTCGCGTAAGGCACGTTAGCTTGAGCCGCATGCCCGAGCTTCCCGAAGTTGAAGAAGCGTCGCTGCGTCTCCGCGATGCGGCGCAGGGACGACGAATCCTGGTTGCTCGGGTACTTCACCCCGCGCTTCGGCGACGACTCTCGCGCGGGGACATGATGAAGCTGCGCGGCGCGCGTGTCGATCAGGTCGACCGACGGGGAAAGTACCAATTGCTCCAACTGGATACCGGCATGACGCTCATCACGCATTTTCGAATGAGTGGCGACTGGCATGTCTCCGAACGGCAACGCCCGCTGCCTCCGTACGCTCGAGCCGTGCTCGAGTTGGACAATGGCCAGCGAGTCGTGCTGGTCGATCCACGTGCGCTGTCCTCATTGGAGCTTGCGCCAACGACATCGCTTCCGCTCCCTCCGCTGGGCCCGGATCCACTGACCCGCGGATTCACCGCGCCTGCTCTTGGCAAAGCACTCGCTAGGCGCAAAGGCCCGATCAAGCCGGTGTTGCTCGATCAATCCATCGTTGCCGGAGTGGGGAACATCTATGCGGCCGAAGCGCTTTGGCGCGCGCGAATTCATCCCGCCGCGCCGGCCTTGCAACTCGAAAGCGACGAGCTGCGCATGCTGGCGGCCGGTATTCGTCACGTGCTGAGGGACGCACTCCGCCGAGACGGCCGGTACCACGGCTCATCCGAAGGCGCCGAAGCCACTCCGCGATTCGCCGTGTATGGTCGCGCCGGAAAGCCCTGCCGGCGGTGCGGCACGAGCATCAAGCGCATCACTCAAAGCGGTCGATCGACCTACTTCTGCCCACGCTGCCAGCGGCGCTGAATCGTCGGGCCTTGCGTGAGGATTCGCGGGTTAATAAGATACTTAGCCAATCATCGAATCATACAACTTGCAATCAGCTTTTCGCGCCTTGGCCGATCCGTCACGCCGGGAAATTCTGGCGCTGCTG
Source organism: uncultured Gemmatimonadaceae bacterium (assembly GCA_964584905.1). Taxonomy (GTDB): domain Bacteria; phylum Gemmatimonadota; class Gemmatimonadetes; order Gemmatimonadales; family Gemmatimonadaceae; genus JALZIF01. Next base: position 7,542 of record CAZPCC010000139.1, read on the forward strand.
CGAGGGGGATCGCGCACGTCGGGGGAAATTGCCCAGCACTTTAGCACCAGTTGGGCGACAATTTCACGACACTTAGCCGTGCTACGAGAAGCCGAGCTAATACTCGCCGAGCGAGAGGGTCAGTTCATTCGCTACGAACTCAACACCACCGTCTTTCATGACGTGATTCACCACCTGCTGGAGATCACCAACGGACAGAGCCCACATGGGGGCGGCGTACCCCAGGAGGGCGCGGACCAGGATGCACAATGAACAGTTGAGGCCGCTCGACGATCGGGGGATCGTCGAGGTCTCGAAAGGCGCGAGGACTCGAGTTCGTCACCCTCGGAGGTAAGGCATGCGCAAGTATCTGCCAGTCGCGTTCGTCGCGGTTACGCTGTTGGCCTCCCTGCTCGCTTACGACCGTCTTCCGGACCAGGTACCCTCCCACTGGAACTCGCGCGGCGAAGTGGACGGTTATTCATCGCGATTGGTTGGGGCGTTTCTGCTTCCGCTTGCCGCATTGGCAATCTGGGGAGTGCTGCGAATCATCCCGCGGTTCGATCCGCGACGGAAGAACTACGAGAAGTTTCAGGGGACGTATGACGTCCTCATTGCGGCCGTGGTTGGCTTCATGTGCGTAATGCACCTCGGCATTCTCGGTGCTACGCTCGGCCTTCCGATAGCTGTCGACAAGTTGATTCTCGGCTGCGTGGCGCTCCTGCTCATCCTGGTTGGAAACTTGTTGCCACGCGCCCGCTCCAACTGGTTCGTCGGAATTCGCACGCCCTGGACGCTGAGCAGCGATCGCGTGTGGGAGCGCACCCACCGCGTCGGCGGCTACGCCTTCTCCATCGCCGGCGTGGTCATGCTCGTCACCCTCTTTCTCGCTCCGGCCTACCGCCTGCCCATTACGATCGCCGCCTCCGCGGGCATGGCGATTTTTCTCGTTGGGTATTCGTATGTTGCGTGGAGACAGGAAGGCGGGAGGGGCTCGTGACCTGCGCGTGAACGTGGCGGGCATCTAAACGCCTCGTCAGGCCCGCTGTCGCGGTCCGTTCAATCCATTGCTTCGACAATCGCGGCCTTCAAGTACCCGGTCTCGGGAATCGTCAGGACTTCGGGATGGTCGCGAGGCTGGCCGCGGAATTCCACGAGTGCCATGCGTCGGCCCGCGTCGCCAGCGGCTGCGTGGAGCATCTCCAGAAAGAGCGGTTTGGTTATGTGGTAACTGCAGCTGGCGGTGAACAGCACGCCTCCTGACGGGAGAAGACGCATTGCGCGCAGATTGATCTCCTTGTATCCGCGCAGCGCGCTAGTCACACTCGCCCGGGACTTGGCAAACGCTGGCGGATCGAGGACGATCGTATCGTAGCGCTCACCGCGCCGCTCGGCATCGCGGAGCCACTCGAACGCGTTCGCCTCGACGAACCGCAGGTTCGTCAGGCGGTTGAGCACCGCGTTCGCCTCGGCGCGAGCGAGCGCCGAGGCCGAGCTGTCCAACGCGGTAACGCGGTCCGCCGCACGCGCCAGGTGCAATGCAAAGGAGCCGTGATAGCTGAAGCAGTCGAGTGCTTCGCCACGCGCCAGGCTTCCGATCCGGACCCGGTTCTCGCGCTGATCCAGAAAAGCGCCGGTCTTCTGGCCATCGTGAGGCGCGGCGAGATAGCGGATCCCATGCTCCTCGACCTCGACCTCCCGCGGAACGTTTCCGGCGAGAGTCTCGACCAGTCGCGGAAGACCCTCGCGACCACGGACCGAAGCATCGTTGCGGGCCAATATTCCTTCGGGGGATAGTGCCTCGATCAGCGCGGCGACGACGTCTTCGCGGCAGGCGTCCAGTCCGGCGCTCAGCAGCTGCACTACCAGATAGGCGCCATACCGGTCGACGATGAGCGATGGGCAGCCGTCGGCTTCGGCATGCACGACTCGATAGGCATTGCAGGATGCGGCGACGGGAACGCGTCGCTCCGCTGCGCGCGCGATGCGCGCCGCCCACCACGACACATCGATGCGCGCATCGGGGTCGGCGTCGAGGCGCCGGAATGCGATTTCGGACGTGGGGCTCCACAGCGCGATGCCTAACGGTTTGCCGCCCACATCGTGTACGGCGACCGGGCCGGCGCCCCCGTCCGGCGCCTGGCGAACATCGCTGCGGAAAATCCACGGATGGCCGCCCTCCCAGCGTCGCGCGCCGGAGGCGGAAACGACTCCGACCGCCGCGCCGGTCATTCTCACCGTGCCATCGCGCGCCTGATTGCGCGAGCGGCCTCGTCGGGATGCGTGGCGCCGAAAACGGCGTGGACCACCGCCACGCCGCGCACGCCTGCCTCTTTCGCACCCGCCATGATCTCCGCGGCCCGGTCGGCGGTCACTCCACCCACGGCTACCGACGGAAGCGGTGCGCAGGCACGGGCAAGGCGCGCCAACTCGACGATGCCGATCGCGCTTCCGGCATCGCCCTTCGTCGTGCTGCTGAACACCGGACCAATGCCCGCGTAGTCCGCACCGGCGGCCAGCGGCACCTCACTGTCGTCGCCTACCGATGCGCCGATGATGAAGTCCGGGCCGGCAAATCGGCGCACCAGGGTGGCCGGCGTGTCCTCCGTGCCCAGGTGCACACCCGCAGCCCCTGCCGCCATTGCAATGTCCGCCCGGTCGTTTACCAATACCGGAACGCCAACCGCGGATACAAGCCGCCGCGCCGCTTCGACCTGGATCCGGGGGTCGGCATCCTTGAGCCGAAGCTGGATCATCGTAGCGCCACCTTCGACGGCCAGTCGCGCGCGAACGATGAGCTCGTCCAATCCGTCGCGCGCTTCATCGGTGATCGCTATTAGCGTCAGTGACGCGGGATCGAACATGCGGGGTGGCGGCCTTGTCGTATGCGGAAACGCAATCGTCAGGTGCCGCCCTTCTCACGCGCGCGCTGGCGCTGGTCTCGCCTGATCTGTGCGCGCGCCTCGATGTGCTCTCGAAAAGTCACGCGAAACTCGTGATGCCCATCCGGATGCGCGACGAAGAACTTGTACGGAACCTGAGCGGGATAGAGCGCTGCATGCAGGCTGGCCCTGCCCGGAGCGGCGATCGGCCCGGGTGGAAGTCCTGCGTTCCTGTAGGTGTTGTAAGGCGATTCGATTTCCAGATCCCGGTACAGCACCCGGTTCGTATGCTCGCCACGCGCGTACTGCACTGTGGGATCCGCCTGCAAAGGCATGCCATCTCTCAGCCGGTTGTGATAGACCGCGCTGATCACCGGGCGCTCCTCGTTCAGTCTCGCTTCCTTCTCGATGATCGAAGCGAGGGTCACGATGTCGTGCCGGTTCATCGCCAATACCTGGAGCTGCGCATCCCATTCGGGTTCCCAGACCTCTTCGAACCGCCGCACCATCAACTGCACCACCTCGTCCGCCGGAGTACCGAACGTCAGGTGGTAGGTATCGGGGAACAGATAACCCTCGAGATCGGGTGTGGGAATATTCAACCGGCGGCGCAGCGCCGTGTCGCGTGCCGCCGCCCAGATGGAGTCTTCGTGGGTTCCGACGGCCTTCGAGATCAGCGGCACAATGTCGGCAAGTTTGAAGCCTTCCGGCACCGTCAGCCGCCGCTCGTCAGGCCCGAGTGACATCCGCTCGAGAATGCTGCTCCAGCTCGATGAGGAGCAACCGAAGCGATAACGCCCCGCTTTGATCGCACGCTCGCGTCCGGTTGCCGTAGCATACATCCGGAACAGCCGCGTCGACCTGACCAGCCCCGCCTGATGCAGCGAGTCGGCGGCCGCGTTGAGCGATGCACCTGCCGGGATCGTAACCGCCCGCATCGTGTTGGGCTGGCATCGCTCGTCATCGATCCCGCAGCCGGCGAGGACCGCGCTCATCGCGAACAGTACGGCAATCCTAACGGACATCGAGCGCGTGCTGCAGAAGGACGGTGGCCGCCAGCGCGTCCACATCTCCGCGTCGATTGCGGGTCGACCCGCCGAGCGCTCGGACTGCCCGGAGAGCGGCAGCGGTAGTGTATCGCTCGTCGACCAGCCGCGTCGGCAACCCGGTGCGCCTTTCGATCTCCATCGCAATCCGCCGGACCTCCGTCGCGCGCGGAGTATCGTCCCCCTCGTCATCGAGTGGCAGGCCGAATACGAACCCCCGTGCCTCCAGCTCGCTGGCTCGTGCGATCAGCGCGGCGATGGGGGGCCGCTTCCCCGCGCGGCGCACAATGTGCCCCGCCGGCGACGCGATCGTACCGGTGGGGTCGCTCACGGCGAGTCCGATGCGCCGCTCCCCCCAATCGATGGCGAGCAGCCTGGCGTTGGTCGGGAATCGGGAATCGGGAATCGGAAATCGGTCCGTATTGGAATTGTTGAATGCCTCCAATGCCAACGATCCTTTCAAACTCACGAATTGCACCAGCTCCGGGCAACGAACTTCGACGCGATTTCCGTAGTCGAGCGCTTTCCCGCCGCCTCCCCGCGTCGCGCGTCGCGCTTCCCGCGTCGCGCGTCGCTCATCCCGCGTCGCGCGCCCCGCGCCCCGCTTCCCGCGCCCCGCGTCCCCTCACGCCTGGGCCATGGTGGCAAAGACCTCCTTGTTGTCCTTCGTGCGCCCCATGCGCAGGAGAAGGAACTCGATTGCCTCGGTTGCCGGCATGTCGCCGAGAAAGTTCCGCAACAGATACACGCGATTGAGCTCGTCCTTGTCCAGCAACAGCTCCTCCTTCCGTGTACCGCTGCGCTGAATATCGATCGCGGGAAATACGCGGCGATCGGCAATCTTCCGGTCGAGAACGACCTCCATGTTGCCGGTTCCCTTGAACTCCTCGAAAATCACCTCGTCCATCCGCGAGCCGGTCTCGACCAGCGCGGTGGCGATGATCGTGAGGGAGCCGCCATTTTCGATGTTGCGTGCCGCGCCGAAAAACCGCTTCGGCTTGTGGAGCGCCTGTGCGTCCACACCGCCCGACAGGATCTTGCCGGAGTGCGGCACGATGACGTTATGCGCGCGCGCCAATCGCGTTATAGAGTCGAGCAGAATGACCACGTCCTTTCCGTGCTCCACCAGCCGCTTCGCCTTCTCGATGACCATGTCGGCGACCTGCACGTGCCGGTCGGCGGGCTCATCGAACGTCGAGCTGATCACTTCGGCTTTTACGTGCTCCTGCATGTCGGTGACCTCTTCCGGCCGCTCATCGATGAGCAGCACGATCAGCGTCACCTCCGGATGATTCTCGAGCAGCGCGTTTGCGATCTTCTGCATGATGATCGTCTTGCCCGCGCGCGGCGGAGCGACGATCAAGCCCCGTTGACCTTTCCCGATAGGCGTGATGATGTCCATCACTCGCATGCTGGGGTCGCCGTTGAGCATCTCCAGTCGCAGGCGCTCGTCGGGGTATGATGGGCGCAGATTGTCGAACGCTATGCGAAGCTTTGCCGTGTCGGGATCGGAACCGTTAATGCTTTCCACCTTGAGGAGCGCCAGGTAGCGCTCTCCCTCCTTGGGAGGTCGCACCTGGCCAAGTACAGTGTCGCCGGTTCTCAGATCGAATCGCTTGATTTGCGAGGGAGACACGTAGATGTCATCAGGGCCATAGAGGTAATTCCAGTCCTGGCTGCGCAGAAAGCCGTAGCCTTCCGGCAGGATCTCCAGCACCCCTTCGCCGCGCAGGACGATGTCCGAATCGAGCAGGCTCTGCTCGATGCGAAAAATCAGATCCTGCTTTCTGAGGCCCGAGTAGCTGGTAATGTTGAGCTCCTCGGCGACCTCCTGCAGTTGAGCAACGCTTTTCCGCTTGAGCTCGGTGATGTCCACGGCGGTTTGCTCCAATGGCGCGCTGCTGGCGGGCGGAAGGCCCCTGGCTGAGACATCCGGACACCGATCGGCGGCAACCCGCGGCGAGGGTGAGCCGGGCGTGTCTGTTGCGGGGAGCTGAGAAGTGGGGGTATTCGGGGGGGATGCGTGGGTCACGAACAAGCTACACCGGCCACGGAGAGGCGGTCAAGACCGCGACAGACCGGACCTAACGTGGTCACGGGCGCCAATCGCGACCTCGCGACCGGGCAAGCGACTCCCCGCACGGGCACGAATCGCGCCAGTCCACCCCGTTGGCCAGGCCCCGGGAGCCCCCTCAATGCATGATGTAGCGGGAGGGGTCTCTGCGCAGGTCTTCCATTAGGCGGCCGAGCTCCAGTTGAACTTCCTCCAGCTGACGCGGTATCGCCTGGTCGAACAGAAGGCGTCCCGCGGTGCCCCTCGAATCGATCACCAGCGTGCGCACGATGGAGACTTCATTGCGCAGATCGGCGATCTCGCGCGTGAGCGCGGAATCGCTGGCGTGGCGGGCAAAGGCGCTCTGCGTTGCCTGGAGCCGCGCACCCAGGGAATCGGCCCGTGCCATGAGCCGCCGGAGGCGCTGCGCTACCGCCACCGAATCGGACAGGAACATGCCGACGGATCCCGTATCCGGGATCGCCGTGAGACGTTGCGCGCGCCGGCCGACGACGCGCAGAGCCACGCCCGGCTCATCCGTCCCCACGTCGTCGAGCTCGCGCGCGAGCGCTCGAAAGTGCTCGAGAATGAGCCTGGAGCTGCGTGCAATCTCGGGGAACTCACGAGACGCTCGCGCAATCTCGGACGCAATGTTCTCGGCGTCGGCTTGTTCCAGGCTCCGAACCACCGATTCCGGTTCCAGCGCCGGAAACGCCTCGGTGCCCCCCGTGATATAGACCACTGGAGCGCCAAGCATGCTTCCACCGCTTCGAATCTGCGCGTAGGAATCGTCGCGGATGAGCGCCTGATGCTCGGTGAGAATCCGGAGCGTAAGGCGGAGGCGCCTGGCGGTATCGGTGGTGACCTGTCGAAACTCAACGTCATCCACCACTCCCACCCGTTGCCCGCTCAGCCAGACTTCGGAGTTCTTGAGAATTCCGCGCGCTTCGTTGGTGAACGCGTAAAGGCGGTAGTTATCGCCGCGCAACGCTCCGATCTGCGCGTACCGCAGAATTCCGAACGCGAGCCCCGAGACCGCGGCCAGCGTAACCAGCCCTGGAACGAGTTTGCGCCAGCGAAGGGATCGTGGCATGCCGGGAGGTGACGGGATGTGTACGAGCGACGCCTGCCACGCCTCAGGGCGAAGTTCATGCCGTGCGAGGGTCTAGTCAACCGGCGTGTTGTTCGTCAGGCAGCGTCGAATGCGCGCCTGCCGTCCGGATCACTCGAACGGCGGCGGCACCCAAACGCGCGAGACAGGATTCGAAGCTGTGTCCGTCGGCTTCGGCGGCCGACGATCTCGCTGCGCTTCTGTCTGCGCGAGAAAGAGCGGCCCAAACTCGAGGGGCTAGCCGTGGCGGTTGACCCGTCAGCGTTAGCCCCCCTTTCCGACACGCGCTCGGAGGGATTCGAACCCCCGACCCTCGGAACCGGAATCCGATGCTCTATCCAACTGAGCTACGAGCGCCCCTCGGACCGAATCGTTGTCCTTTCAGCACACTTACGACTTGCAACCTGCGCTGTGCCAGTGGCTTCGATACATACTGCATGTGCACCACCGGGTAGAACCTGCGCTGCATACAACTGAGCTACTCGCGCAGACGCAAAAGGAGCTCATGGAGCTCCTTCCGCGATATGGTCGGGGCGAGTGGATTTGAACCACCGACCTCCTGGTCCCGAACCAGGCGCGCTAACCGGGCTGCGCCACGCCCCGCCGGTGCAGCTCCGGTCAAATAACGCTGCTGCACCTCAGGCGCGCCCGGAGAGACTCGACCTCCCAACCCTCCGATCCGTCGTCTGCTGCTCTCTCCAATGGCGCTACGGGCGCTCGGGAGAAACGCTACCCTCGCGGACGGCGGACCGGGGTACAATCGGCGGGGGTCGGGGGTCGGGG
>CAZPCC010000140.1:0-1690 GCA_964584905.1 uncultured Gemmatimonadaceae bacterium
GTTCTACGTGCTTCCGCCGGCCGGGACGGTGCTGGCGACGTTCTGGAACCAGCTTCTGTCGGGCCAGCTGTGGGCGGACGTGGCCGTCAGCCTCGGCCTGCTCGGCGCCGGTTTCGTCATCGGAAATGCCCTCGCCTTCCCGCTCGGCATCGCGATCGCGCGCAGCCGAACCGTCTCGCAACTACTTCAGCCGGTCGTCGTGTTCATGCAGTCGATCGCCGGCATCGCGTGGGTTCCCCTGGCGATCATCTGGTTCGGGCTTGGCGTAGGGTCGGTCCTGTTCGTGATCGTCAACACGATCTTCTTCGCCAACCTCTACAACGTGATCGCCGGCGTGCGCTCCATCCCGCCGACGCTTTTCCGCGCCGTTCGCTGTCACGGGGGCAGCGGATGGCAGCTCTACCGGCATCTGATCCTTCCCGGCGCGCTGCTCCAGGTCATCGTCGGCCTGCGCACATCGATGGCCTACGGCTGGCGAGCGCTGGTCGCCGGCGAGATGATCGCGGGCAGCCGCGGCATCGGCTTCCGCACGATGGAGGCGGTCCAATGGTACCAGTCAGATGTGGTGGTGCTCGGCATGTTGATAATCGGCATTCTCTGGCTGCTGCTGGACCGGATCCTGTTCGTGCCGCTCGAAGCCCGGACTGTACGCCGCTGGGGTCTCATCCAGCGCTAGCCACCGAGCCTGCTGCTCGAAGCGTCTAGTGGATGACAGAGTCATCCCGGCAACGCCGCTAGTGTCCCCAGCGACCGTAGACCGGAGGGGACAATGCGCATTGCCGTCGGCAACATCAGGGATCTGACGGAAGAGACGATCGCTTTCGCGAAGCAGCTCGGATGCAGCAGCATCACGCTGAACACACCGCCCCTGACAGGCCGGCCCTCCTTCGGATCGAACGCGATCGGCCGGACCTACTGGGTCGAGCCCGGCGACGATGCCCCGCCCGTCAAGTGGGACTTCCTCGAGCTCCTGCATCTGCGAAAGCGCGTCGAAGCCGAGGGGCTGAAGCTGGAGGCCATCGAGAACGTCCCTTTCTACTTCTACAAGAAAGTCGTGCTCGGTCTCCCCGGATGGGAAGAGCAGCTTGAGAACTATTGCGAGACGGTGCGCAATCTCGGCCGCGCCGGCATCTCCATCCTCGGCTACCACTTCATGGGCAACCGCGTTTGGCGCACCTCGAAGTCCGACCTGGCGCGCGGGGAGGCCACGACCAGCTCCTTCGATCTCCATCTCGTCACTCACGCCCCGCCAACCGACGGGGTTGTAATCGACGAGGAGCGGATGTGGGAGAACTACACGCGGTTCATCACGACGGTGCTGCCGGTCGCCGAGGAGGCGGGCGTCACGCTGTCGCTTCACCCCGACGATCCTCCGGTCGCTTCGCTGGGCGGGGTGGCGCGCATCTTCCGTTCGTTGGAGGGCTTCAAGCGCGCGCTCGACGACCTCGGCAACAGCCCGAACCACAAGGTGACCTTCTGCATGGGCACCTGGGCAGAGCTCGGCGTCGACAAGATGTTCGAGGCGATGGAGCATTTCGGTCGGCAGGGACGCATCGCCTATGTCCACTTCCGCAACGTCAAGGGCACGATACCGCGCTTCGCGGAGAGCTTCGTCGACGAAGGCGACGTCGATTGCGTCGAGGCAATACAGCGCCTCGCCCGGTTGAATTTCGACGGGTTCCTGATCGAC
>CAZPCC010000141.1:0-2143 GCA_964584905.1 uncultured Gemmatimonadaceae bacterium
AGCAGCCAGAGTAGAAAGCTCGAGTAAAGGCGCGGCTTGAGGATGAGTTCATCGGCAGCAAGTATGCTGATGATCCCGCGCCCCGTGAGGTCGGTACGCATCAGGTCGCCGAGCTCGAGCGCAGGCTCGCCGAAGAACGAGTCACCGCCCTCGCGCTCCAGTGACAGCAGAGCACGCTGGATGGCGGCGACCGACTGCGTGGCCACCAGTCCGTACGTGGAAGAAATCTCCTTGCGGTTATCGGCAACGTACCGGAGGAGGGCACGGAGATCATCGAGATCGAGAAGCAGGAGACCCTCCTCGTCAGCAACCCTGAAGACCACCTCGAATACGCCTGTCTGGGTGTCATTAAGCTCGAGAATCCGTCCCAGTAGGGTCGGTCCCATTTCGCTGATGGTGGTGCGGACGGGGTGGCCGGCCTTACCATAAAGATCCCAGAAGAGGACGGGACTTGCGTCGTGAGCAAAGCCTTCGATTCCGATCTGTTCGACGCGCCGGCTGATCCGTTCGCTCGGGCTTCCAGGCATCGCCAGACCTGCCACGTCTCCCTTAACATCGGCCATCACCACCGGAACGCCGGCCCTCGAAAAGCCCTCCGCCAGGACCATAAGGGAAACCGTCTTTCCGGTGCCGGTCGCGCCGGCTACGAGCCCATGGCGGTTGCCGTACCTTGCGAGCAGGTTTACGGGCTGCTCACCCTTGCCGATCAATATGTTCTCCACCCTGCAATCCTCTACTGGTACTTTACAACGGGCCTTCCGAAGTAAGGTGGACGTGCGCCTTCAGCGATCCACCTCGCGGAACGCAAGATAGTGTCGTGAGGGTCCACCGCGCCACCTGCGCGCCTGAAGGCCGGATAATGTACCGGAGGACGAAATGATGGTAACGATTCTGGCGCCGGAGACCACGTACCGGAAGCCGCGGTCAGAGAGAGGTAGATTGAGCGTTTCTCTGGTCGAGGGAGGTCGCTGCGGAATCGTGTTCGACTAGCGCAGCGTCCCCAGAGCCCAGACGACCTGCTGCCGCACGTCCGCACTGGCGTCGTTCAACGCAGCCGCCAGTCCGTCGGCGGCACGCGGATCGCCAATCGCGCCGAGCGCCCAGGCCGCCTGTGAGCGCACATCCTCGCTCTCATCCACCAGGGCGCGGAGCAGCCCTTCGACGGCGTCGCTGTCGCCGATAGCGCCTAGTGCCCAGGCCGCCTGCTCGCGAACGTCGGAGTCTTCGTCGCGGAGAGCAACTACGAGCGCCGCAGCACCGTTGGCGTCGCCGATGGCGCCGAGTGCCCAGGCGGCCTGTTGGCGTACGTCGGAATCGGAATCGCGAAGCGCGCCGACCAGCGCGTCGATGCCTACGGTGCCGTCGATCGCTCCCAGTGCCCACGCCGCCTGCCTGCGAACGTCTGCAGCATCGTCGTTGGTGAGCGCGCGTGACAACGCGGCGGCAGCCCGGGCGTCGCCGATGGCGCCGAGTGCCCAGGCTGCCTGGGACCTCACCTCATCCGACGTGTCTTCGAGCAGCGCTTGAATGAGTTCGTCGACGGCATCCTCGGCATCCAGCGCTCCGAGCGCCCATGCCGCCTGTTCTCGCACCCGTTCGTGCTCGTCTTCGCGAACGGCGCTCTTAAGGGCCGTCGTCGCGTCGGAGACGTCCATCGCTCCGAGCGCCCACGCTGAATTGGCGCGCGCGAGGAAATAGCCGTCTCCGGTCAACATATTCAGGATTTTGCGGACGGCCGGCTGGTAGTCGAGCGCGCCAAGAATCCAGACGGCTTTCTCGCGGACACTTCCGAGCGAGTGATCCAGAACCTGGAAGGCCGCGGCCGCCGCCCGCTCGCCCATGTTGATCAGCGCGTGGGCCGCCTCACGTCCGGGTGAGTTGAACTCGGTTCGTCCCCAGCGATCGCTGCATGAAAACGGATGAATCGACGTGTCGTCGGCCAGCAGTTTGATGAGCGCGGGGATGGCCGAAACCGCGTCGCGTTCGCCCAATTCGCATGCGGATGCCGCGCGCATCATCGCGTCCTCGGAGCCGAGCGCTTCGATCAGTGCCGGCGTAGTCTGCTGCGCGCGTGCGAGTGCCTGCGCGTGGCCGCTTCGGATGCCGGATGCCGCGCAGACGAAGAATACGACCAGTAGATAGG
>CAZPCC010000142.1:0-3206 GCA_964584905.1 uncultured Gemmatimonadaceae bacterium
GCTCCCGACGCTGCCGATGACGCCGCCGCCGAAGCGGCCGAGGGCTCCGACGAGCCTCTAGGCAGGCCACGCCGTCCACTGGACGACGCCAGTGCCGATCAGGAAGATGAGCTCGAGGCCCGGCTCTACGGCTCGCACGATCTGACTTCGGCTATCGAGCAGGGCACCTCGTGGGCGCCGCCGGACTCGCCGACGCAGGAAGGCTTCAGCGACCGAATCAGCGACGAGGATCCGCAGGACGAGCAGCCCGACAACCGGACGTGATCAGAGGCTTGCTGCCGGGTAGGGCAACGCGCTGTATCTTCCGGCATGTCCACGCCTGCTTTCCAACCGCCGCCTGTACTGGACGCCGTCGACGAGGTGCCGGTTTGGCTCGAGGTTAACGGACACCCAGCCGTTACGTGGATGTGCACGCCCGAGAACCTCGATGATCTGGTAATCGGCTGGCTGCACGGCGAGGGTTACATCGACCGCGCCGCGGATCTCCGCTCCCTGCGCCCCTGCGCACGGGAGCTGGGATTCTGGGCGGAGGTGCCCGAGGAACGCTACGACACGGTGGAACGTTCGGACCGGCGTCGCGTGCTTGCCTCCGGATGCGGAGCGGTCACCACCATACTGGGCTCACTCAGCTCCCTGCCCCGTCGGCAATCACCGCCCCCTCCGCTCGATCTGCCGACCACGCGCGGATTGTTCAAGGAGCTCTTCCACCGCGGCGAACGGTACAAGGACACCGGCGGCATCCACGCGGCCGCGCTCACCGACGGCGCAACGCTGCTTCACCACGCCGAGGACATTGGCCGGCATAACGCCGTGGACAAAGTCATCGGCGCGGCGGTGGTGGCGGAACGCACGTTGCCAGATCTCATTCTGCTGGTCACCGGACGCATCTCCGGTGAGCTGGCCTTCAAGGCGGCACGCGCTCAGTTGGCGATAGTCGCCACGCCGTCCGTACCCAGCACACTGGCGTTAGAGATCGCCCGCGCGAGCGGCGTGCAGCTGATAGGACGTGCGGTGAGTGGGCATCCGCAGGTGCATCCGGTGTGACGGGGCCGTGCACCGGGGTCATTCTCGCGGGGGGCGCGGCGTCGCGATACGGGGGACGTCCCAAGGGGCTGTTCAGCGTGGGGGGCGAGCGCGTAATCGATCGAGTCGCCACGGCACTGTCCGCGACGACCGATGAGCTATTGTTGATTGCAAACGATCCGGCCGCGTCCGGCTGGCTTCCGGGGGTGCGCACCGAACGCGACGCGCGTCCCGGGCTGGGGAGCCTGGGAGGAATTCACGCCGCGCTGTGGCACGCCGACTCACCGGTGGTGCTCGTTGCGTGGGACATGCCGTTCGTGCCAGCCGGGCTCCTCCGCCTTCTGCGGGAGCGAGCCACCGACGCCGACGTCGTGGTGCCGGCCAGCGATTCCCGCCGCGGCGTCGAGCCGCTGTGCGCATACTATGCCCCGGAGTGCCTGACGCCGATCGAGCGCCGGCTGGACGCGAATGATCTGCGGGTTGTGAGTTTCTACGATGACGTGCGGGTCGCCCGGCTGGAGCCTGACGAGGTGGCCCGGTTCGGCGATCCGGCGCGGTTGTTCCACAACATCAACACTCCTCTCGATCTGGAGCTCGCCGAACGCGATGCGGTTTCCCCCGATGGTGGCGGTGATCGGCCGCAAGCATAGTGGCAAGACCACGCTGGTCGTACGATTGGCGGCAGAGCTGGGAGCGCGCGGTCATCGCGTCATGACGATCAAACACGGTTCGCACACTTTCAACATCGATCCCCAGACCACCGATACCTATCGGCACTATCACGAGGGCAACGTGGCCAAGGTCGCGATGGTAGCGCCCGACAAGTTCGCGCTCATCGAGCGGCACGCCGAGGAACCATCGCTCGAGTCCATCGTGGAACGGCACATGATGGATGCAGGGGTCATCGTCTGCGAAGGGTTCACCCGCTCGGCGCTTCCAAAGATCGAGATCTTCCGCCGCGCCGCTCATCCGGCGCCATTGTTCGAGGCGGACGGCGCAGGCGCCGAGTACTTCCGAGCCGTCGTCACGGATGATCCGGCCGCCCATTTTCCCGTACCCACCCTGTATCTGTCCGCGCCAGACTGGCTCGCCGACCTGGCGACGCTCGTCGAACGCGATCTCATCCCCTGATCATGACCCGACTCGTCCGCGCGTGTCTCGCCACATCGCTCCTGCCTCTTGCCGCATGCGCCACCGCGCCGTCAGGCACCGGCACTGGCGCTCCGCCACTCGCTCCCCCTGTCACACGGGCATCTCTCTCTCCGTACATCGACTCGCTCGTCGGCGCACCGGAGTTTCGCAATGCGCATTGGGGGGTCTTGATCGTCGACCCGGTCGCCGGCGACACTCTGTACGCGCACAACGCCGGCAAACTCTTCATGCCTGCCTCGAACATGAAGCTCATAACCGGCTCGGTGGCGCTCGACAGGCTCGGCCCGGACTACCGGTTCATCACGACGTACGCGGCGCTCGGATCCGTTGCCGACAGCGTGTTGAACGGACACCTGCTCATCTACGGGCGGGGGGATCCGAGCATCAGCGAGGCGATGCAGAACGACGACGCGCTGGCGCCGTTGCGCTCCGTTGCCGATTCGCTGCGGGCGCGCGGCATTACGGTCATCGCCGGACGTCTCATGCCAGGTGGCGATGCCTTTCCCGACGCCGCGTACGGCTACGGCTGGTCCTGGGATGACTTTCACGCCCCTTATTCGGCGGGAGTCGACGAGCTGTTCTTCAACGAAGGGTTCGGCCGGGTAACGGTGATCGGTGGCGCGACGGCCGGCGACAGCGCAAGGATCGAGACGCTTCCGCTGCGATCGTTTCCGACAGTACTCGCGCAGGTCGTGAGCGCCGAGGAACAGGCGGCAAACGGCAATCCCCAACGTTCGCGAATCCGGGTGGAGCTGGATTCGGCCACCGGAGGTTTGCGCTTGACGGGCACCATCGCGCCCAACGACACGTTTCGGACACGTTTTGCCTATCGCGACCAGCCCCGCGCGTACCTGACGGCCCTCCACCAGGCGCTCGAGGAGCGCGGCATCACGGTACTCGATAGTGCGGTAACGCCGGCAGGCACCATCGATTCGCTCTTTTCCACGCAGTCGCCGCCGCTCAGCGAAATTCTTCCGGTATTCGAGAAGCCGTCGCAGAACCAGATCGGCGAGATCCTCTTCAAGACGATC
>CAZPCC010000143.1:0-1944 GCA_964584905.1 uncultured Gemmatimonadaceae bacterium
CGCCGTCGCGGCGTCCTCGGCAGGGATGTCCTCTGCCGTGACGCTGATCGTTCCGCCCAGGCTCTCCAGGTACGCCACGACCGCCCAGATCTGCGCTGCCGACATCGTCCGGCTCATGTCCGGCATGATGGGCAGATAGCCCTCGACCACGTGCTCGTTCGGGCTCACCATCGACGCATGCAGATACTCCTTGCACGTCTGACCCGGCACGCGCTCGCTGCACCGCGCGCCAATCGCGCCCGTGCCGGCCTCGTCAGTGAGCAGATTCGGCGCTCGCGCACCGGTGCCGTGACACGTCGTGCAGGCGCCCGCGCCCGCGTAGATCTCTTCTCCGGCGGCCGCCAGGTCCTCGGGTGTGACGTTCTCGCCGAGCGTCAGCTCCTCCGGCACTTCGGACTGCACCTGTGGAATCGCGTTCGCGAGCACCGTATAGACCGTGATCGTGCCGATGACGACGGCGCCGACCTTCAGGTTCGTGGCCCACATGGAGCGCGCTTCAGTCATTGCCGACCGGAGCCAGTTCGGGAGATGTCGTCGGTGGCGGCGCATCAGGCCGCGGTACGAGCTGCGGCTTTTCGACCAGGCCGCCGAGCCAGAAGATGAACGAGATCATGGCCAGAAAGATCAGCACGCACGCACTGATCACCTGCGCGGCGTAGCCGAGCGCCGGTGTCGCGGCATCCACGCTCGTGTCGCGCATCACCTCCCAGATGTGCCAGTGCTGGCGGATCCCGCTGCGCGCGAACCCCATCAGCCCCATCAGCCACGTGAACGTGACGACCAGCACGAACAGAGCGTACTGCGAACGCTCCGGCATCTGGCCCCAGCGGATCGTGCCGCGCGACTCCGCGCCGCGCGCCATCAGCACATCGAGCGTCACCACGATGACGATCGTGGCGAGCACGGCCGCGACCTGGTAGACGCTGAAGCCGATGCGCACGATGGCACTCACACGGTAGCCGTAGACACCGTAGAACAGCACGATCGCTGCGGCCAGCGCGAACAGGGCGCCCTGCACCTGCGTACCCGTCCGCGCCCACGGCACCACGGGCCGAATGTTGGCCCGGCGATACATCAGGAAGGACAGGAACGTCGTCAGGATCATCAGATTGACGGCCGTGTTCTTGGCGCTCATGACGCCGAGCACGCCGAGGAAGGGATGGTGTGTGCCTCCCATGGCAGTGAGCTCATCGCGGTTCGCGATCATGGTGTTCGGAGTCGACCAGACGATCACCCCCAGGACGAGCACGAGCAGCATCCACTTGATATAGGGCGTGAAGCGCTCGCCGCCGGGAATGCGGCCCAACCCGATCCAGAGGTAGTAGTTGGCCGCGAGGAACAGCACACCGATGAGGAACGCCTGCACGATCCAGAGCCAGCTCATGAAGCCGCCCATCATCGTGATGCCCATCTGCTGATTGAACTCGTAGATCTCACGACCCAGCCAGTAACCCGCGAACGGCAGGATCAGCAGCGCGGAAATGGCGATGAAGTTGCCGACGTAGCCCATCCAGTCGTAGTGGGCACGCTCCTCATCCGTCTTCGCGCTGAGGAACCGGTACGCAGCATACGCGGCGGCGACGGCGCCGCCGAACACGATGTTCGCGATGAAGCGGTGAATGTTGATGGGCATCCACGTCGCGTTCGCGATCGCGCTCCACAGCTGCACCGATGCGGGCGCCGTATCGGGCGTCACCTCGGCGGGTGGACTCATCATGTAGCTGAGCCAGCCGTCCGCGATGAACATGACGGCCGTGCCGAACAGGTTGAGCAGCACGCCGAGGCCGAGGTGCCAGTACTTCGCTGCGCCGTGCTTCCAGCGGTCCCAGCCGTAGTAGTAGAGGTAGAGCGTGAACGACTCGAGAAAGAAGATCCCGACGTAGATCCACATCGATACGGCGAAGATCTCCGAGAGATGAGTCCAGAACCGCGGATAGAGCGTCA
>CAZPCC010000144.1:0-23938 GCA_964584905.1 uncultured Gemmatimonadaceae bacterium
GGTTTACGCGGTTGAGCGCCGCCGGCATGATGTTGTCCTTCTCGCCCCCGATGAGGAGCAACGGGGCGTGCGAACGCTTGAAGTCGATGCGTGCCGCGGAGGACAGCCCGCCTCGTGAGAGTCTGCGCGACTCAGGCACCACGTACGCGTCGTATGCCGCGCGCTGCTCTGCGAGAGGCAAGCCGTTCACGAACGTGTACTGCCAGTGCTTGAAGGACATGAGGTACGGCCGCGATGCGGGGACGAACGGATTGAGCGCCGGCCAGGTCGATCGAAAAAACGACCATACCGGCGCAAGCACCCCCTGCGGCGGTACTGAATCGATCGCCACCGCCGCTGCAGCGAGATCCCGCTGCACCATGAGCTGCGTGAGCAACCCGCCGAACGAGTGGCCAATGATGATCGGCTTCTCATCGAGCGAGCGGATCAACTTCGCGTGATAGTCGGCAACGCGATCGAGTGTGAGCGATCCGAGCAAGTTTCCGTCCGGATTTGCCTTGAGCCAGGCGACGGGCTTATCGCGGCCGGGATAGGCGATGGCGACGCACTTGTATCCGCGGCTCTGGTACCGGGCCACCCATGCGTCCCAGCAGCGGTTGTTCACGAAGTTCCCGTGAATGAAGACGATCGTTCTGGTCATTGATGGCTCCTGTCGTTGGGTACGCGGCGGTTTGCACTGCCCCTTCTCTGCATTACGTCCCACGCCCAGAAACTGAAAGAAGGCGCGCCGCCGGGTTTCCGGCGGCGCGCTGAGCCTGTGAGGTCTGTCAGCTATGGTCCTGCCGTCGCGGCTGCTTCGAGGATGATCTCCGAGACCCGCGCCGCACGCGAGATCAAACCCAGGTGGCTCGCCCTGACGTCGATCTGGCCTTGCTCATGGCCGGAGCACGGATTCGAAAAGGGCGATCGCGCGCGAATCGCCGCTCTGCCCAAGCCAGAAGAGTGCCTGACTGCGCACGCGCCAGTTCGGATTGGAACGGGCGACCTCGAGCAGTTGCGGAATACCTTCACTGCGCGGAAGCTGCGACAAGACGAAGACTGCGTGCGTCTTGAGGTCACCGTCATCGCCCAGAGCCTCTTCATCCTCCGCGAACGGGTTGTTGGGACGCCCGGCAACGGCGCCGCTGGCGAATCGCGAGAGCCAGAAGAGTGCGTCCTGCCGAGTCGCCCGCGAGCGCGTGTCGGTGTCCCGTGCGATCGCGAGAAGCGCTGGCCATATGGTTACGCTGTCGGCGAGCACCGCGGGAAAGATGGCCTTCGCGCTGGCGCGAGGCGTTCCGTGCGCGGCGATTGTCATCAGGTAGTGCGCCGCTTCCGGTGCGGATACCTGACCCAGGTCGCGCGCTTCCTGCGAGCGCGGCGGACCTACCCAGGTCTCCACACGATGTACAGCGCCGTCCTCCAGTGTGAGACGGACCTGCACGGGCCCGACGATGCACGGCTCCATCCGACGATTGCTCGAGAACGAACCGTGGAACGACGACCGCCCCGTCCTGATGAAGGACACGCCATCGCCGCACACGCCGGGACGCGGAGCGTAATGAAAGGTGACGGCTCCGTCTTCCACCGCCGCGATCCGGGACGACAATGACTGCGCCTGAACCGGTGCGGCGAACGTCATCAGGGAGATGATGCCGCAGCTCACAAGTGCTCGAAGAAGAAGCATGATCTACCTCAGCACCAGGTCGGCGATCAGCTTTCTTACTCGAGGATCGTCTTTCTGCGCCAGCCAGAAGAGCGCCTTTCCACGCATATCCGTGTTAGGGTCGTCTCGCGCGATTCGCAGCAGTGAGTCGATCGCGGTCTCGTCTTCCCGCTGCGAGAGCACGAAGATCGCGTGCTCGCGAAGGTCCTGGCTCTGGGCCTCGCTGTAGACACGCACAAGCTCCGCGGTCGGCGTCGCCTCCCGCTGCCCTGCCCAGAAAAGCGCAGCCTTGCGGAGCTTCGATGATTCCCGCGCGTCGAGCGCGCGCTCGATCAGCCACCGTCCTCCGGCGCCTTCGTCTTCCTGCATTCCCTGGATGATCGCTTCCTTCAACTCCTGGGTCTCGAGACGGGGAAAGAGAGTTCGCAGATACTCGAACTCCGACTCCGGCGTGTCGCCGCCGTGAGTCAGCGAGAAGACGGCATGCGACCGAACCCGGCTCGCCTCGTTAGCGTTCTCTATCACCGTGTGCAGCATGCGGCGCGCACTCTCGCTCCCATTCTGCCCGAGCCAGAAGACCGCGTTACGCCGCGTGCCCTCGCTTCCGTCGCGCGCGAAATCGATCAACGCCGGAACGCCGATCTCGCCGTCCAGCGCGCTAAGCGCCGCCATTGCGGCGCTGCCGAGTCCCTTCTTTCGCGCCTTACGGTTTTCCCCTTCGTTCGCGTCGTCGCGCACGAACTGGACGAGCGCCGGGATCACGCTGGCATCGCCGAGCTGCCCGAGCCACAGTATCGCCTGGCTACGCGTCTGCTCGGCGCGCTGTTCGTCGCGCGCGAGCGCGAGCAACGGTTCGATTGCCGGTACGTCGGCGGCGAGCACCGCGGGGAGCAACAGGCGATCCTTGCCTGTCGCTGACTCCAACTGCGGCACTAGCGAAAAGAAGTACGCGGACGCCTCGTGCGGAGGCACGACACCGAGATCCGTCACGCGCCTCTCGCTGCCCGGCCACGAGCCCCCGACCTGGGTCCGTAGCTGCGTCACCCGGCCGTTCGCGAGGGTGAGCGTCACCAGCAGCGGCCCCGGTACGCACTGGCTGCTATTCCAGTGTCCGCCGATCGACTGAAAGTTGTGGGCGAAAATCGCGTTTCCATAGCCAACGACGTCACGACCGTTGCCGCACACGCCCATCCGGCTCTCGACCTGCATCCGCACCACACCATCCGGCGCCTCGGCGACGCGCGATTCCAGCGACTGGGCACCGAGAGGAGCGACGAATCCAAGAGCAACGACGACGAACCTAACGGCTGTCAGGGTGAGTTGCATGATTGTCACGGCTGGTTGAGAATGTCCACGAGGATCTGCCTGACGCGCGGATCGTTCTTCTGCCCGAGCCAGAACAACGCTTTCTTGCGCATCTCGCGGTCGGGGTCCTTTTGCGCGATCTCGATGAGCTTGTCCGTCGCGGCGCGATCGCGCGATTCCGACATCACCCAGATGAGCTTCTCTTTCACCTCCGGGTCCGACAGCCTGTCGTAGACCGTCACGAGCTCGCCCCCCGGGATGCCGGCTTGTCCGGCGGTCCAGATCGCGTGCCCGCGCAGGTCCGCGCTGTTCTGCGTGTCGAGGCCGATCGCGAGCAGCCAGCGGTCGTTTCCGAAGCCCCGCATCTGCGACAGCGAAAAAAGGATCTTCTCACGGATGTCGTCGTTGGCGGTCTTCGCAAAGAGCGAGCGCAGAAAATCCGCGTTCTCCTGCGACTCGCGCTGCCCGATCCAGAAGATCGCCTGCTCGCGAACCTGCTCGGGCGTTTGCGCGCTCTCGGCCAGACGGAGCAGCACCGCCGCGGCGCGAGCCGAGCCATGCTCGTGCAGCGCATGGATCGCCTTCGCCCGGAAGTCCAGGTCCGGTGACGACGTTGCGATCGTCTCGAGCGCTGCCTGCGCTCTATCCGTGTGGACCTGACCCAGCCAGAACACCGCCTGCTCGCGGACCGATCGGCTGGGATCGTTGTTCAGGACGTCGAGCATTAGCGTCTCCGACTCGGACGACCGCTTCTGTGACAGGAGGAATACAGCCTTCTCGCGCAGCGCGACGGAGCACTCGTCGCGCTTCTGCAGCACTTGCCTGATGATCGGGAGCGCGCTCTCCGCGTCCATCTGGAGCAACGCGTTCATGGCTGCCGCGCGGATCTCGCTGTCGTTGTCGTCGCGGACGCACGGTCGGTTCTGCGCAGCGACCCGCGACACCGCCTCGGCGGACTCGACGTCTCCTCGCTGCGCGAGCACGCCGCGGATGCGAATGTCGAGCTCCCTCGCGTCCGCGATTGTCGTCGCCCGCGGGAAGCGCGCTTGCTGCGCATCCAGCGTCCTGAGGGCTTCGCGCAGATCGTCGTTGTTCCCGGCCCGGTACAGCGCGAAGGCGCGCCAGTAGGGAGCGTCGGGAGCGTACTCCGATCCCGGATGCTTCTCGCTGATCTCGGCGAAGAGGGCCGCGGCGCGACGGAACTCGCCCCGATTGATTGCTTCGCGACCCAGGCGGTATAACGAGTCGGCCGGGTCCTCCTCGGCCCAGGGCTCCGGTGGGATCTGCGCGAAGCCCGGCTCCAGCGCAACTGCCAGGGACCCGATGCGCGTGTCGCGCTCGATCGTCTGATGCGTCACGCCAGGGAAGGTGGCGAGCAGGGCGACCGCGCTCGCGCCGATGAAAAGTCTGTTGATCATTGGTTAGGTCCTCAATCGCCTGACACAGCGTCCGTGCCGGGATAGCCGGCGGGAACCACTGTGCGGATTCGTGGAAGAAGATTGCTATGCTCGAGCGCGCCTTCTACGAGCGCGCGGTCTGTCGGGTCGAGTTCGCCGCCGGACAGCTGGATGATCTGCACGAGCACGAGCTCGAGGTCATCGAGTAGCGCGCGGAGCTGCGGGTCGTCTCCGGCGGGTGAGTCGATGAGAAGGCGCGTGCTGCCGAGCACCTGCCGCCCCCAGTTTCCCAGCTGCTGCGTACCCGAAGGACTCTCCTGCGGCGCCCCACTGGCGCGAAACGCCGTGAGGAGCGCTTCCGCCTGTGTCAGCGTCTGCGCGGCAGCCATGCGGTAGAGGCGCGAGGGGTCGCTCGCGTCGGGCGGCGTCGCGGGGAGCGCCGCAACAGGAGCGCCTGGGTTATCGACTCTTCGGAACGCGACGCGATCGATCGCGACGCCCAGCAGCAGCGCCGCGGCGATCGCCGATACCAGAACCCATGGCTTGCGACGGCGCGGGGTAACGCCGACGGCGCTGCGTGCCGCCTGAATGGCCGTCCACATCTCGAGACGCGGTGCTGCATTCGGCGCGTTCAGCGTCGGTGCAACCTTTTGTATCCACGCATCGAACGCCGGATCGTCGTGAGGCACGACGTCTGCGTCGGATCCGAAGTCGGCACCGGCGCCTTGGTCAAGGCCATCGCGATCGTCATTCATGTTGTTCTTCATGGTTTCCATTCCTCGGCGAACTGCGCGAGTGCAATGCGAAGTTTTCCGCGGGCGCGCGAGAGTTGCGCCTTCGACGTGCCTACAGCAACTCCGAGCGCCGCTGCTATCTCCTGGTGCGTGTAGCCTTCGGCGTCATGCATCATGAACACGGTCCGACACCCCCCCGGCAGATCGTTCACGGCTTCCATCACCTTCTCGCGAAGAAGCAGGTCCGAGCTCGACGCCGATTCGGCGAGCCCGGTCGCGTCCTCGAGCGGCGCATTCCGGGCCCACTCGCGCTTGCGTCGCCTGATCTCGTTAAGCGACAGCGAAACAGCGATCGAATGCAGCCACGTTCCAAACGCGGATTCTCCCCGAAATCCCTCGAGCGACGCGAAGGCGCGAACGAAGGTGTTCTGCGTGACCTCACGCGCGAGGTGCTCCACTCCAGTCAGTCGAAAGGCGAGCCGGTAGATCGGCTCCACGTGCGTTTCGTACAGGGCACGGTGCGCGGATGCGTCACCCCGACGCGCCCGCTCGACTAGCGCGCGCTGGTCCGCGAGCTGGTGGGCTCGCTCCAGAGTAAGGGTGCTATTCGTCTCCATGTCCGCCCATGGGACAACGGGATGCGAATAAATGGTTGATTGCGAGTGACAAACCACCCACTTCGGCGCCGTTCTGCGCCGGCAGACGCCCTGGAACACGGATTCTGCCGGGTGGCGGCGCTATACGGGTTTGGAGGAGCCGCCCAATGTGCCCGAGGTGCTCGTACTGTGTGCCGAGCAGGGACTTCAGACGCGGCCCGAGGACACGAGTTACTATCTTGGTCGCGAGCGACTCCTGCCCACCGGATAACCGAAATGACCGCTCATAGGACAGCGATTCCGGCCGAGCCGGCCACCCGGCCCGAGGACATTCCTCTTCACGAGGATGTGCGCTGGCTTGCCGAGACGCTCGGCCGGGTGATCGACAGGTTGGAGGGAGCGGATGCGCTCCGCGCAGTCGAGGGACTGCGGCAGGCATGCCGCGATCGTCGCCGCGGCCACGCCGCCGCCGCGAACTTCGAAACGCTTCTCGAGCAGTTGGCAACGCTGCCTCTCGAGCTGAAGGCGGTGACTGCCCGCGCATTCACGTTGTTCTTTCTTCTCATCAACACCGCGGAGCAGGTGCATCGGGTCAGGCGGCGTGGGGACTATCACGGAAGCTCAGAGCCGCAACCGGCGTCGGCGCGCTGGACCATGCGGCAGCTCAAGAGCGCCGGCCGTTCGGCGCAGGAAGTCGGGGCCGCAATAGCACGGCTGGAGGTTCGTCCGGTGCTGACTGCGCACCCCACCGAATCGACCCGCCGCACGTTGCTCGCACTTCAGGCGCGAGTCGCCGAGCTGCTGCTGCAGCGCGAGCTCATTCCCGCAACCGATCGCGGTGTGATCGACAGCGCGCTCGAGGGCGAGGTCGAGCTGCTATGGCTCACCGCCGAAGTACGCCAGGACCGTCCATCGGTGAGAGACGAAGTGAGCACGAGCCTGTGGTACCTGGAGACCCGGCTGCTCGACGCCACGACGCGCACCCAGGATGCTCTGGTTCGTGCTTTCGAGCTGGAGTTTTCGTCATCCTCGGAGACGCTGCGCCTGACGACGCCGCTACGACTCGGCAGCTGGGTGGGTGGCGACCGCGACGGGAATCCGTTCGTCACGCCGGAGGCGTCGATCGCCGCTGCCCGGCGGGCGAGCTTCATCATTCTCGGGCGCTACCTGGAGTCGCTGAACGCGCTCGCCGAGCGCATCTCCCTCGCTGCGCAGTTTGCCGAGCCGGGAGAGGCGTTGCTGGCGTCCTTGCTAGGCGACAAGGAGCTTCGCCCGGAAGTCTGGGAGGCCAACCGGGCGCGTAACGCGGATGAGCCGCTACGGCTCAAGTTGAGCTTCATGGCCGCGCGAATCGATGCAACCCGCCGCCTCGTCGCAGCGCGTGACGCGGGACGTCCAATCCACGAGCCATCCGCTTACGAGAGCGCGGAGAAGTTCGAGGAGGACCTGCTGCTCATTCGCGAATCTCTTCTGGCCGCCGGCGCCATCGAGGCGTGCCGCACCGCGTTCGATCCGCTGCTTCTGGACCTCCGAGCCCACGGTTTTCACGGCTTTCTGATGGATGTGCGAGATCACGCCGACGTCCTGAGATCTGCGTTAGGTGACATCGCCACCCAGGTCGGCATCCCGCCGCTGGACGCGGTCGGGCTGCGGCGCGAGCTGATGAGTCGTCGTCCCCTGGTCGGCCCGCACGTCGCGCTCGCGGAGGACTCGCGTGAGGCGCTCGACACGTTCGGAGCGATCAACACGATCCAGAGCGAGTCAGGCACGGCCGCCGCGTCGACCTACATCGTTTCGATGACGACGTGCGCCGAGGACCTGCTTCGCGTGCTTCTGCTGGCACGTGAAGCAGGGCTGGTGGATCTCGCCGCCGACCCTCCCGTTTCGCGACTCGACGTGGTACCGCTGTTCGAGACTCTCGACGATCTGGCGAACGCGCCAATCGTCATGAAAGCACTGCTGAGCGATTCGGTGTACAGGCGGCAGCTCGCCGCGCGCGGCGGTCGTCAGGAGGTGATGATCGGCTACTCCGATTCGGGAAAGGACGCCGGCATTCTCGCTTCGTCGTGGGGGTTGTATCAGGCGCAGGAAGCGCTTTCACGGTTGTTCGGCGACGCGGGGATCGAACTGCTGCTGTTTCACGGGCGTGGCGGAAGTGTCGGCCGAGGCGGCGGGTCTCCCGTTTATCGCGCGTTAGCGGCACTTCCGCCGGACTCGGTGAAGGGGCGCATCAAGATCACGGAACAGGGAGAGATCATCTCGCAGCAATTCGGACTGCTGCCGATCGCGGAACGGACGCTCGAGGTGACTCTCTCGGGTACTTTGCTCCAGCAGTTCAGCGATTGGCGGGACTCGGTGAGCGAGAGTGATGTCGTCAGGTTTCGAGCGGCGATGGACGACCTGTCGGCGCGTTCGTTGGAGGTGTATCGGGATCTCGTCCACGATAACGATTCCCTGTTCGAGCTGTTCCGCGCGGCGACCCCGGTCGAGGAGTTGGCCAATGCGCGTTTTGGCTCGCGACCTGCATACCGACCGGGTGCAAAGGAGGGTATCGACGGTATTCGCGCGATACCGTGGGGTTTCGGCTGGACGCAAATCCGCCTGATGCTGACCGGATGGCTGGGGGTCGGCTCTGCGCTCGCCGGGATGGCCGAAGAAGCAGAGGGACTCCAGCTGCTGCGCCGGATGGCGAAAACATGGCCGTTCTTCGACGATCTGCTCGCGAAGATCGAGATGGTATGCGCAAAGACCGATCTGACCGTCGCGCGAGCGTACGTGGAACAGCTGGGCGGCGACCTTGAGCTGCTGGCAAGGTTGGAGACCGAATTCGAGCGAGCGGTTCAGGCAATTCTGGCCATACGCGAGACGGATCACCTGCTCGACGACGCGACGGTTCTTCAGGCAGCGATAGCGCTCAGGAATCCGTATGTGGATGCGCTATCCCTTCTGCAGATCGCGCTACTTCGGCAGAAGCGAAGAGGCGATGCAATGACCGACGAGGACGGCGCACAGCTGGACAGCGCGCTGGCGACTACGTTAGGCGGTATCGCGCAGGGACTACGGAATACCGGCTGACGGTCACGGTGACGATCAACCCCGAGCTTACATCGCGAATTCATGATCGACTCTTTCGACGAATCGGAAATACCGCGCAGCGACGACCGGCTCTTCGCCACACTGGAGGCCGAGCGCGCGCTACTGGCCGAGGTGTTTCGACAGGCGCCTTCGTTTCTCGCGTTGCTCCGCGGGCCGGATCACGTTTTCGAGTTCACCAACGATGCGTATTGCAGGCTTGCCGGGCGCAGCGACATGGTCGGCAAATCACTTCTCGAGGCGCTTCCCGAGGTTCGGAATCAGGGTTTCAAGGAGCTTCTCGATGAGGTTCTTGCGACGGGAGTACCCTACGTCGGACGCGAGATTCCCGTCACACTCGCTCGCACACCTGACAACGAGTTCGAGCAGGTTTTCGTCGATTTCATGTACCACCCCTTCACCGAGGCTGACGGCACGCGCAGCGGAGTAATCGTTCACGGATCAGTCGTAACGGAGCAGGTTCGGGCCCGGCGCGAGCTCGAGCGACTGCTCGCTGAAAGTGAGGAATCTCGTAAGGCGCTTGCCGACGCGAACCGGCAATTGCAGGATCAGCAACTGGAACTGGAGAGGTCCAACCAGCAACTCAAGGAACAGGCTCTGGAGCTCGCGGAGCAGGCCGAGAAACTTCAGGAGACGACGACCAGCCTTGCGCAGCGTACGGAGGAGGCCGAACGAGCGGCAGCGGCGCTTGCCGAGACCGAGCAACAGTCGCGTACGATGCTGAACGCCCTTCCGACGCTCGCATGGACCGCGAAGCCCGACGGCTACATAGACTGGTACAACTCCCGCTGGTACGAGTATACGGGAACGACGCCTGACGACATGGCAGGTTGGGGCTGGCAGTCTGCCCACGACCCCGCTGCACTGCCGCGCGTTCTGGATCGGTGGCGCTCATCAATCGCGACGGGCCGGCCTTTCGAGATGACGTTTCCGTTGAAGGGAGCAGACGGACGGTTCAGGCCGTTTCTGACTCGTGTATTGCCCATCATCGATTCGCAGGGGGAGGTAGTAAGATGGTTCGGCACGAACACCGACGTCGAAGCGGAGCATGCTGCGCGCGAGGCTGCTGAGCGGGCGAATCAGGCGAAGACCGACTTCCTGGCAACGATGAGTCACGAGCTGCGCACGCCACTTAACGCGATCGCCGGCTATTCGGAGCTGCTGGAGATCGGCGTTCATGGCCCCGTCACCGTGCAGCAGCGCGAGGCGATCAACCGGATTCAGCGCAGCCAGCGGCATCTGCTCTCGCTGATCAACGACATGTTGAACTTTGCAAAGCTCGAGGCCGGACACGTGGAGTACATGGTCACCTCCGTGTCGGTGCGTGAGACGATCGACGTGATCGAGCCGCTCCTTGCGCCACAGCTCCGGGCCAGGGGGTTGCGATTCGACCGCGACGGCTGCGCCGACGGCCGCATCGTCAGGGCCGATCCGGAGAAGCTCCAACAGATACTGGTCAACCTTCTCTCGAACGCCATCAAGTTCACCGAGCCTGGTGGGTTGATCAGCATGAGGTGCAACGCGGAAGAGTCGTTCGTAACGATCTCCGTCGAGGATACCGGCGTAGGCATCCCGGCAGACCAGCTCGAGCGCGTATTCGAGCCGTTCGTTCAGATCGACCGGCGGCTCAACAGCCCGCACGAGGGAACGGGGCTCGGACTCGCTATCAGCCGCGACCTGGCGATGGGAATGGGCGGCGAGCTGCGCGCCGAGAGTGTGGTCGGCGCCGGGTCGGTATTCGTGCTGCGCCTGCCGACTGTCGCTTAACGCCTAACGCCTTCCACGATCGAACGGGCCACTACCTGTCCACCAACCTGCGGGAGCACGTCCAGCCTCGACCGCATGTTGTACGGCTGCCTTACGACGAGAACGGCATAACTGGAGCCCGTGTGCGTCCAGCTGCTCCACGAGCCATCGGTGCGTATGTCGTGAAATGCACCCGGGTGTGGTTGGACGTACCACACATCGGCCCGCGCATAGATGATCACCTTGTGATTCGAAGCCAGCTCGCCGGTAACGTTCCCGGCAATCTCGCCGCGAGTATCGGGCCCACCGTGTGGCTCGTATCGAGGAGTGTCCGTCAGCGCGATACTGAGCTCGGGCGTCGCCGCCCGCGCCTGCTGCGCTCCCAATGCGACATCGAGCTCACTGCGTGCGATCTGTTCGGCGCCGCGCCAGATCTCGACGGTGACTCGATCGCGCGTCGAGCCTTCGGCGAAGGTGAAGACGGTTTCCGGTGAATCCGACTCCTGCGGATCGCATTCCCCCGACACCGAATACCATCTGTACCTCACGCCATCCTGGGGACCCGACAGCTGTGCGCGAATGGCCAGCGCATACGGTTCTGCGCCGGAAGGCGGCCTCGCTTCGAGCGCGACTCGGGCCGTGTCCTGTGAGCAGCCCATGCCGGCTAGGGTGAAGCCGACCATTATCATGGCACGCAGAAGGCGTGAGTTCGTTATGCGCATTTGATGAGGATCTGCTGTTCGTATTCTCATGGTTCACCAAGGCTGCTGACGTACGACAGCGAGTACCGGCCGACGCGCTCACCGGAGGTGAACTCGCGCGACAAAAATCTTCGACGCCGTTCGATCCAGATGGTGCCATCTTCGGCATCGCTTACGAGATCCCGTGACAGACGGCGCAGGCGAATTTCCGCGCGCATGGAGCCGTTGGCTCCCGAATGCTCTTTCACTTCGGCGCGCCTGTTGGACCAGAAGTCCGACTCGAGCAACACCGAGAAGGCCTCGGGACGCCGCGTGTCCAGACTGACCCACAGGTGGTAGGGCGACGCCGAAGCCGGCCCGACCACCACAGGTGGCGGAGGCGGCCAGAGGATGCTCCTCACGTCAGGCAGGGCGAGTAGCATGACCACGCTCACGATGACGGCGCAGGCGTTCAACACAGTCTGACGGCGGATCGCGAGATCGCCGACTGCCATCAGCGACTGTGCAACGTTCCGAACCCGGTGGGCCGCCAGTCTTCGCTCTTCCGCGGCGAACCCCAGTCGCGTTCCCGCGACCGGGCGTGGAAGGGAAACACCGGCGTCACTCGCCGGCTTCATCATGCCGGCAATCCTGGAAATGTCCTTCAGGGAAGCGCCGGGTTGCCTGGGTATGAGAATGTGCGCGATGCGGAGTCGCAACAGGCCGGCGCGAAGCTTCGGCTCGATGACTACCGGAATAATGCGCCCATCGGCGGTGACGACGCCCGTTGCCGCCCAGTTGTCTGCCTGACTACGGAGCCCCCGGAACAGGCGTGACCACAGCCACGACCGCGAGGTAGCGCCACGGTCCCTGCGGTGCACGGCGAGAAGTGTGTTGAGGCAGAAAGCCAGACCGGCCGACTCTCCCCGGAGCGTCAACCCACCATTCATGCGGATCCAGATCTGACTCGCGTGCAAACGACGTCGCAGTTGCTTACCCACTTGCACGGCCCGCGCGATTGTCGCGCCAGCCGTCGCGGTCGCGACGAGGACCAGGCTCGCCCACAGCGCGAAAAGGGCGGCCGTGACCGGGACCAACCGTCGGCCTAACTCGGGACCGATCAGTAACAATGCGATCAACCCACCAGTGAGCAGCCACCCGGTGGCCAGTGCGGTGCCCAGCCATCGCGGATAGGGCCGGCGCCCGCCAACGATCCAGAGCACCATCAATCGCCAGAGACCTCGGCCTTCAAGGCTACCCAGGGCTGCTTCGCGCGCCGTGTTCAATCCCGAACTGTCGGCGTGAAAGCCCTCGGTGGCGATGAACGGAGCGTCAGGAACGGCCGGCAGCGCAATCGCCTCGACCGATCTAACGTCGGTGGATTCGCCAGCGCTCCCCTCGGCTATTACGATCGCGGAAATGCCGGCCGCGCCATAGCTCCCGCGATACGGCGCAAACGCCGGCCACTGCGCGAAGGGAGGAAGCTGAGCCAGCTGTCCGAGAACGAACCTGGTGGAGGGGCCCTCACCACGCCACTCTGCATGGCGACTCCATCGACGCGCAAGCCATACTACGAACTGGCGCTGCAGCCGCTCGTCCCTTCCTACGTTCGCAATCGCCCGGCGCTCGGCATCGGACGCTTCGTGGCAGAACCACTCGTCCCAATGACCGGCGAGGCCTTGCAACGGGCCTCGAAGCAACGCTCCCGAGCGAAAGCCTTCCTGGCTCCAGTGCCAGAATGTCCAGAACCAGATGAATTCCACCGGCTATCCCCAGATCACCCGAGCTGCGATGTTGAACGAAAGATGAATCGGAACGGCATTCGATCGGTGACTCGTAATGCCTGCCACTCCGTGGCAAGGTCAGCGGTCAGCTCGGCATCAAGACGATATTCGCTCTCGACCGCCAGCATGGCGGACACGGACAGAAGGGGGCGCGAATCGATGTCCGATACGAAGGTGACTTCGATAGCTGATTCGAGCTCGAAGGGCATCTGCTCGAGCTGAAAGCGAAGACGCAGGCGGCCGTCGCGAACACTGAGATAGAGTACCCGCGCCGTAGTTTCGATATCTTCAACTCCCACCAGGAGCGCCGGCACCGGATATCCAGCGCGGCCGTGAGCCAGTTCGGTCGCCGCATATCCATAAGAAAGCTGCATGGCGCCAAGCCGCTCGACTGAGGCCTGGAAGCGCTTGGGCCATGTCTCCCACCACGGTCGTACAGCCTCGAGCAGGTTCCTGGCGCTCGGCGGTAGCGGCGCGTCGCTGGCCGCCTGTTCGAGCCGCCAGCGCAGAAGGGTGGCCAAGGACGTCTCGCCGCTCATCGCTGCTGCGCACTCCCCGCGCCGCCCGATGGCGCGCCAAGGTGGACCTGCATTTCGCGAATTGCCTGACGCACCCAGCTGGTGATCGTCTGTTCCGTTCTACCGTACCGGCGACCGATCTCCGCGGCTGACTCGCCGTCGAGACAGCGCGCGATGAGCACGTCGCGCGCTTGCGGCGACAGCTGGCCAAGTGCCCGGTCGACGTCGATCTTCAACTGTGCCTGCTCCTCGATGTCCAGCGTCGACGGATCGGGGAGAATGTCCGCAAGCGCAAGAGACTCGCCGGTGTCCGTGATCAGCGCGGCGTCGAGCGACCCCAGCCGTCGCTCACCGAGCGGCCCCGCACGCCTGGCCGAACGGTTGCGATCGCGCCAGAGGTTGGTGGCAATCGTTATGAGATAGGCGACAAAGGTTCCTGACGGATCGAGAGCATGCCGCGCCCGCAGCAACCGGAACCACGTTTCCTGTGCCAGGTCGGCCGCCGAGTCCGCACTTCCCGTCAGCAGCACGCACCGACCGACCAGGGTGGCCCAGTATCGGCCGACGAGAATGTCGAGGGCCGCAGCATCCGGCGGGTCTCCGCGTACTGCGCTCACCAGAATTGCGTCGGACAGCACGGCCGAGTCGTCGGCCTGGCTAGTCAACGCGCGCGGGCTCACCATGGGCGAATCCGGTCCCGACGGCACGAGCGTCAGCCTCTTCTCACGAACGTCATACGACTTCGGCTCGACCAGGCGGGCAAACTGCCGCATCGCGCTCTCCTGAGACGGGTGCTGCATACGAAAGTGGAATTGGATCTCCCTCCACATCGAGTACGCCAATCGCGGAAAAGCTGAAAGTCCGCGGCGAGTGTGCGTCTCATGAATACGCCCGCCGAGCAATTGTCGCCATGGCAAGCGGCGCTGTTCTGTTTGAAGACCCGTTTTCAGATTTCAACAGGGCAGCGTACTCGGGATTGAACCCACGTCCGTCAGTCCCAAAGTGACGTCGCGGCGGCGTGGCGGTTCAGAACCCCTTGATGAGGATACGAAGATGAACATCGCGCAAGCTGGAACGGTAGCGGTCATGGCGCTGCTGGCCGGCGCCGCCCCGTCTCAGGCCCAGCAGGGTCCCGCATCGTCAGCGGCATCGACGGCGAGCAGGAGCTCGGAACGCACGACCGGTAGCGCGGGCAACGCCACGATCGTGCTCGTGCACGGTGCCTTCGCCGACGCGACCGGTTGGCAGGACTTGATCGCGCTCCTTCAGCAGGACGGCTACAAGGTGATCGCGGTGCAGAATCCGCTCACGGCGCTCGAGCTCGACGTCGCGTCGACGAAGCGCGTGATCGATGCGCAGACTGGACCGGTGGTGTTGGTCGGGCATTCCTACGGTGGGGCGGTGATCAGCGGCGCCGGCGCGGGGAACCCTAACGTCAAGGCGTTGGTGTACATCGCGGCCTTCGCTCCGGATGCCGGCGAGCCCGTTGGCGCGTTCCTGGAGCAGTATCCGTCCCCGCTGCTAAAGGCTCTCGTTCCCGATGCCGCCGGGTTCGTCTACATCGACACCGAAAAGTACCGCGATGTCTTCGCCGGCGATCTGCCGTTGAAGCAGACGCAGGTGATGGCAGTTACGCAAAAGCCGGCCTCTGGCGCGCTCTTCGGCCAGGCCAACAGTGTCGCTGCGTGGAAGACGATCCCGAGCTGGTACGTGGTGGCTCAGCAGGACCGTGCGATCGATCCGGATCTGGAGCGGTTCTACGCGAAGCGCATGAACGCGCGGACCAGCGAGATCAAGGCCAGTCACCTGCCTTTCATCTCGCAGTCGAGGGAAGTCGTGAGAGTCGTTCGGGAAGCGGCCGAGTCAGCCATCCGGTAATCGCGCCCGAAGCCATGTGAACACCGATTCAATTCGAACTCGAGGCGCGACCTCCGCGTTTCGAGTCCCCTAGCGAGGAAGGAGATATGAGCCAGACCCTGGATGATCGAGTCGAAGCTGGGAGCGTAAGCACGATAACTACCAGCGATGGGACGCAGATCTACTACAAGGATTGGGGCGCCGGCCCACCGGTTGTGTTCAGCCACGGGTGGCCGCTGAATGCCGACAGCTGGGAATCGCAAATGCTCTTCCTGGCATCGAACGGGTTTCGGTGCGTGGCGCACGACCGCCGCGGCCATGGGAGGTCGAGCCAGCCATGGAGTGGCAACGACATGGACACGTATGCGGATGACCTCTCGACACTGATGGAGTCGCTCGACTTGCGCAATGCCGTGCTGATCGGGTTCTCCACCGGAGGCGGCGAGGTTGCCCGTTATGTGGGAAGACATGGCACAGGGCGCGTGTCCAGGATCGCTCTGATTTCCGCTGTACCACCGCTGATGCTCAGAACGCCGGCCAATCCAGGCGGGCTGCCAATAGAGGCGTTCGATGCGATCCGCCGGGGTGTAACCTCCGACCGATCCCAGTTCTACAAGGACGTGAGCGCGGCGTTCTACGGGGCCAACCGCCCGGACAACCGATCGACGCAGGGGATGCGTGATGCGTTCTGGCTTCAGGGGATGCAGGCCGGCCACAAGAACCAACTCGACTGCATCAAGGCCTTTTCCGAAACCGACTTCACCGATGACCTCGCACGGTTCGACGTTCCGACGTTGATTATTCACGGCGATGATGACCAGATTGTTCCGATCGGCGCCGCTGCCCACCGCACCGTCAAACTCGTCAGGAATTCGAGCCTCAAGGTCTACCCGGGCGCACCGCATGGCATCACCGACACGCACAAGGAGGAGCTCGGGAATGACCTGCTGGCGTTCATCCGTGGCTGAAATCCGATGGCGGATGCTTCGCCGGTTGGTGGAACATGCCTGCTGAGCGCCCCTGCCCGCACCTCGAGGCGGTCACGGTGGTAAAGACGCCTGGCAAGCGCGAGTGCGAGGAGTGCGTGAGGATCGGCGCGCGTTGGGTGCACCTCCGAACGTGTCAGGAGTGCGGCGTTACTCTGTGCTGCGACAACTCGCCGAACCGGCATGCCACCAGGCACAACCAGCTGAGCGCCCACCCCGTCATCGCATCGGCGGAGCCTGGCGAGCGATGGTTGTACTGCTATCCCGACGGTACCTTTGTCGAATACTGAATCGGTGACGGAAGCTCCGGGCGCGATGCAACAGGGCGTGTCTTCGCGGCTCGATCACATCTTTCCGACCCTGACGCCGGCGCAACTGGCGCGACTGGCAGTGCACGGGCGCGCTCGCAGCGTGGCGCGGGGCGAAGTTCTCGTCGAGCCCGGCACGCCTAACGTCCCGATCTTCGTCGTGACCTCCGGACGTCTGGAGGCGCTCAGGTCCCCCGAGGATGGAGGCATGGTCGTTTCCACCCAGTCTCCGGGCCAGTTCACCGGAGAGGCGAACATGCTCTCCGGCCGGCGCAGTCTGGTCAAGATCAGGGTAGCCGAACCAGGTTCGGTAATCGAGATCGAAAGGGAGCGGATGCTCGCCCTCGTGCAGACGGACGGTGAGCTGAGCGAGATCCTGATGCGCGCCTTCATCCTCAGGCGCGTCGAGCTCGTCGCGCACGGTTTCGGCGATGTCGTGGTGGTGGGTTCGCAGCACTGCCGGGGAACTCTCCGCTCGCGTCAATTCCTGACCCGAAACGGACATCCGTACACGTTCGTGGATCTGGATCAGGAGGACGGAGTTCAGGATCTACTCGACCGTTTTCACGTCAGCGCTTCCGAACTTCCGGTGCTCATCTGGCGCGGCAGCACCGTATTGCGCAATCCGTCGAACGAGCAAATAGCGGATGCACTCGGCTTCAACGAAACGATAGATGCATCGCAGATCCGCGATGTAGTCATCATCGGCGCGGGACCCGCGGGCCTTGCGGCCGCGGTCTACGCCGCCTCCGAGGGACTGGACGTACTCGTACTGGAATCAGGTGCACCAGGCGGCCAGGCCAGCGCGAGCTCCAGGATCGAGAACTACCTCGGCTTTCCTACCGGGATCTCCGGGCAGGAACTGGGGGATCGAGCGTTCCTCCAGGCGCAGAAGTTCGGAACTCAGATAATGATTGCAAAGGAGGCGCAGTTTCTCGCATGTGACCGAAAGCCGTTCGCAATCGGAATCGACGGCGGCGTTAGAATCTCGGCCCACACGATCGTCATCGCCACAGGTGCAACCTATCGAACCCTCGACATTCCGAACATCGGCGAGTTCGAGGGCTCGGGAGTCCATTATGGCGCGACGTTCATGGAAGCGCAGCTTTGCACCGGAGAGGATGTAGTGGTAGTCGGTGGAGGAAACTCCGCGGGCCAAGCCGCCGTTTTTCTCGCGCAAACGGCGAGACACGTACACCTGGTCGTGCGGTCGCACGGTTTGACGGAGCTGATGTCGCGATATCTCATTCGCCGAATCGAGGAGAATCCGGCAATCACCCTTCACACGCACACCGAGGTGACCGGACTCGATGGCGATGGGCATCTCGAACGGATCCGCATGTCTGACCGCGGTAACGGCCGCGATGAGTGGACCGGTGTTCGGCATGTTTTCGTCATGACCGGTGCCGATCCCTGCACGAGCTGGCTCAACGAGTGCATAGCGACAGACCGGAAGGGATTCATCAAGACCGGCGCCGATCTCACCGTGGAAGACCTCGCCGCGGCGCACTGGCCTCTCCCTCGCCGGCCGTATCTGCTCGAGACGAATCTCCCCGGCGTGTTCGCGGTCGGCGACGTGCGGGCCGGGAACGTCAAGCGGGTGGCGTCAGCCGTCGGGGAGGGGTCGATCGCCGTGTCGTTCATCCACCGGGTGCTGAGCGAGTAGGCGTAGCGACATAACGATCGAACGGAAGTGTGACATGTCGAGCGCTCTCGGTATCCATCACGTCACGGCCATCGCCGGCGATCCGCAGAAGAACGTGAACTTCTACGCCGGTTTGCTAGGCCTCCGGCTCGTCAAGCGGACGGTGAATTTCGATGATCCGCAGAGCTACCACTTCTACTTCGGGGACGAGATAGGCAGCCCGGGAAGCCTCCTGACATTCTTCCCGTGGCCCGGCGCGCGACCCGGCCGGCCGGGACCCGGTCAGGTCGCCTTGACATCCCTTGCGATTCCCCACGGCGCCGTCGGGTTCTGGATCGAGCGCCTCCTGCGTAACGGTGTAGCCTTTCAGGGGCCGCTCAGGCGCATGGGCGCAGAGGGGTCGAACGAGACGGCAATCTCGTTTCACGATCACGATGGCCTGATGCTCGAGCTGATCGCCGGATCGGAGTTGGATGACAGGTCGGGTTGGGAAGCGCCGGGTATCGTGCGCGACCACGCGATTCGCGGGCTCCACTCGGTGACCCTCTGGGCGGAGGACGGTGGCGCCACCGAGCGGATTCTGACCGGCGCACTCGGCTTTCGCCTGGTGGGAGAGGCGGACTCGACGAGGCGTTATGCAGCGGGAGTGGGTGGCCCGGGCTCCCTCGTCAGCGTACGCTCTATCGGCGGATTTCTCAACGGGGTGGAGGGAGCCGGAACCGTGCACCACGTCGCGTGGCGTGTTGCCGATGGATACGCGCAGCTCGATGTTCGTCGTAAGGTGCTGGAGGCGGGGCTCGATCCGACGGCGGTCATCGACCGGTCGTACTTCCAATCGGTCTACTTCCGTGAGCCCGGCGGCATTTTGTTCGAACTGGCGACGACTCAACCCGGTTTTACCATCGATGAGCCAGCACAACGGCTCGGCGAGCAGCTCAAACTGCCGCCTCAGCACGAGCCGCGGCGCGCGGAGATCGAGGCGGCGCTGATGCCCATTCGTCTGCCGTACCACTCATGAGCTGGCCGCTGGCCCCCGGGGCAGCCCGACAAGCAAGTGCCACTCGGCGGCGGTGCGCTCGAGGACGACCAACTCCTCTTCCGGAGTGAGCACCGACGGACGCGGCGGCCGCGGACGGAACGGAGGCGTGCCGCTCAGTCCGAGAAAATCGGCGATTTGGGAGGATGCGGCGGCCGGATCGGAAACGAGCTCCTCGTAATGGGAACGCAGCACCAGGCGGTCGCCGACGAGCTGCGCGGCGAGAGCGGCATTGGCGCGCCACGTCGTTATGCATTCGTCGAGCGAGAACGATATTGCCGATGCTCGCGCTAGTGAAGCGCCCCACCGCCGCGCACGCATCGAGGATACCGTCGCCACCGGATGGCGCACCATGAAGATCATTCTAATGCCGGGGTACAGTGCCCGGACGTGGCGTAGAAAGCCCGCGTAGTCGCCGGCAGGCAGCGCGATCGGCTCCAGTGGCTCCTTCTCGATGAGCAATCGCGTCGATTCCGGCGCGTCGCGCATCGCGTAGGCGAGGCAGCAGCTGCGCAGTGCGTGCAGTGCATCATCGCGCGCGTCGTCGAGTGCCTGAAACCGATCGACCTCCGCGAGAAAGCGGTGTGCGGCAAGGAGAATGCGGCTCTCTTCATGCGCTACCACCCTTGGCCGAGCGCCGAGCCACTCGAGCATTGCCGTGGTCCCCGAACGAGGCGAGCCGGTGATCAGTGCCAGCGCAGGGGCGCGCCGCTGCCCGGATGAGACCTTGCTGAGCCGGCTGCGCCAGCGGGATGGGAAGAGCGGCATCGGCATTCAGGCGTTCAAGGAAGCGAGGCAGCGTCAAGTTGGGTCTTAAGCGGCGCGAACTCAAGCGCGGGCGTCACTCTACACGTGCTCATCGTCTTCCACCTACTTCGTCGATGTGGCGCAGAAGGTCGGCGGGATCCTCGAACACGCGATATGCCCCGGCCCGCTCCAGCTCTTCGGAGCCGTAACCACCGCTCAACAGGCCGATCCCGAGTGCGCGAGCGCGCTTGGAAGCCAGCATGTCCCACACGGCGTCGCCCACCACCGTGGAGTTCTCGATAGGCACACCCAGGCGCTCCGCCGCGGCCAGGAACAGATCGGGGTCCGGCTTGGCGTGCCGCACCTGATCACGCGTGACCACCGGAACGCCCGCCAGATCGACCCCGAGCGTTTCGAGAACGGGACCTGCCGTTTCCATCCGCCCACTGGTCGCAACGGCCCATGGAATCCCGGCATCTGACAGAAAACCGAGCAGTGCTCGTGCCCCCGGCAGAGGACGAACATCCGCGGACAAGCGCTTGTACGAAGATGCATGCGCCTGCCGCAGCCGTTGCATGCGTCCGGGCTCCATTTCCACTCCCGTTTCTCGCAGCAGAATGTTCGCGAACAGCCCACCGCTCATGCCGATCTTGCGATGGATTCGCCACACCGACAGTTCGATGCCTTCGCTATCCAGCGCCTCACGCCACGCAAGGACGTGTTGATAGACGCTGTCCACCAGCGTCCCATCCAGATCGAATAGAAAGGCTGTCTCGGCTCGTGACATTGGCGCATCCTTCGTTGGGTATTGACGCCGATAATCTTGGATTCCACCCGGCGCAGCTCACTTGCCGGCCAATACTGCACGCGCCATCATGACAATATCCCGGGCGCGGGATCGCTGTCGACCTGCGGCGGGCACTGCCGTCCGCTCACCGAGCACTTCACCGCATGCCACCTGCCGAAGTCCTGTGTGTCGGTGAGGTTCTCTGGGACGCCCTGCCCGAGGGGTTGTTTCTGGGCGGAGCGCCCTTCAATGTCGCCTGTCATCTGCGCGCTGCCGGCACCCCGGTGTCGATGGTCAGTCGCATTGGGAAGGACCGGCTTGGAGATGAAGTCACCCGGCGCGCCGCCCGCTACGGGGTCGGTTCGGATCTCCTGCAGGTCGACGATGCGCTGCCCACCGGGTTTGCGCGCGTCGACGTCGATGAGTCGGGCAACCCCACTTACGAGATTCTGGTGCCCGCGGCATGGGATGCGATCGAGCGGACCGACCACCTGCTCGCGCGCGCGGCGAACGCGCGCGCAATTGTATTCGGCACGCTCGCGCAGCGCCAACCGGTTTCCCGCGCTACCATCCAACGTCTCTGGGACACGGAAGCGTTGATGGTTCTCGATGTGAATCTTCGCGTCCCGTTCGAGGACCGCGAGATCGTCAGGGATTCGCTGCAGCGCGCCGATGTCGTGAAGATGTCCAATGAGGAACTGCAGAAAGTGGCAGCCTGGTTTGCCTTGCAGGGAGGTCCGCGCGAGAGCGTGGCTGCGCTCGCCGAGTCGTTCGCCTGTCAGGTCGTCTGCGTCACCCGCGGCAGCCAGGGAGCGGCACTGTGGCACGATGGAAAGTGGAGTGAGCATCCGGGATTCAAGGTGGAGGTGCGGGATACGGTCGGCGCCGGCGACGCGTTTCTCGCGGTACTCCTGGCTGGACTGCTCGCCGGCGGTACGGACAGCGCGATTCTCCAGCACGCGAATCTGATCGGTGCATACGTGGCTACGCAGTTCGGCGCCGTTCCTTCCGACCAGCGCGCACAGACGGCCTTACCCGCCCAGCTCGAGCAGCCGCAGCCCGAAAAGCGCCGCCGGAAGCGCGGGCCGTGATGCCCCGCGCCACGCTTCTCCGACGGCGGCCAGCCTGCTTCGCCGGCAGTGACGCCCATTTCAACCGGGGGCTGAGCAGATGGAGCTGCGCCATCTCCGCTACTTCGTAGCCGTAGCCGAGGAGCTGCACTTCGGCCGGGCAGCGAAGCGACTCAACATTGCCCAACCCCCGCTCAGCCGGCAGATCCGGGACCTGGAGCGCGAGATCGGTACGCCGCTCTTCGATCGCGTGCCGCGCGGGGTCGACCTGACGCCTGCCGGCACCGCCTTTCTGCCGGAGGCACGCCTAACGCTTGCCCAGGCCGATCGGGCCCGGCGCACGGCGCAGCGCGCCGCACAGGGAGAGACGGGCCGGCTTCGGGTCGGGTTCGTCGAGGCGGCAACACACTCGGGGATACTCCCTGATGTGTTGAGCTTCTTTCGCATGCACCTGCCGAGCGTGGGACTCTCACTCTTCGAACTGGATCCGCTTCGCCAGGCGGAAGCGTTCCGCGACGGACGGATCGACCTCGGCATTCTTCATGATCCACCACTCGACGCCGATCGGTGGCTGCGCGTCGAGTTGATCCATACTGAGCCAGTGGTACTCGCTGTGCCTGGCGACCATCGGTTGGCGGGCCGCGCGCGCTTTACGCTGAGCAGCCTCGCCGCCGAGCCGTTCGTGTTTTTTTCACGCCACATCTCGCCTCCGATGTACGACGACATCATCGCTCGCTGCCGCGAGGTCAGGTTCAGTCCGCGCGTCGTGCAGGAGGCGGCGGGGTGGCACACTCTCGCCAGCCTGGTCGGCGCCGGGGTCGGCGTCGGATTCGTTCCCCGTTCACTCACCCGGTTCCAGCAGCATGGCGTCAGCTACCGTAACGTGCGAGACCTGGGCGTGGATATGGCACTGTCGGCGGTCTGGAAGAGCGGCGAGAAATCGGCGGTCAGAGAGCGGTTCGTCACCGCCTTGCGAGCGGTAGCGGGCACAAGGCCTCAGGCAGCCGCCGGCCGTGCCCGCTGACCTGCCTGCTCGCCGGCCGTACGGAGACCAGGCACCTCGCCCGCGGTTCTGGATCCGACAACGCGCGCCAGCGCAACGACGATGGCGCTCGTCAGCACGACGAGCACGAGCCCTCCACGGAGCGTGAACGTGTTCGCTGCCGCACCTATCAACGGTGGGCCCGCGAGCAGCCCCGCATAGCCACACATCGAGACAGTCGCGATGGCCGCACTCGGCACAACGCCCTCGGTCCGGGCTGACGCGCCGAGGACGATTGGAAAAATGCTCGAAAGTCCGGCACCAATGGCGCCGAATCCGATGATGACCGGCAGCGGCTGCGGAAACAGGAGCGCGCAGCTTGCGCCGAGCGCCGCGATGCTTCCTCCCATGCGCGTAACCCGCACGTTCCCAAACCTGGAAGCGAGCGTGTCACCGACTGCCCGGCCAGCTGTCATCATTAGAGAGAACGACGCAAAGCCCGCGGCGGCGAGCCCCGGTCCTGCAAGACTGATGTCGCGAAGATAGACAGCGCTCCAGTTCGCCATGGCGCCCTCACCGAACAGTACGCAGAACGCGACAAGGCCGAGCGCCCATAACGTGGGAGTGGGCCGAGCCAGCCGCGTGCGATCCGGGATGGCATCCGCTGACGCGGGAAGCATGCGGCCCGCCACAGCGGCGGCTGCAATGGCCATTACGAGTCCGACCGCGAGGAGGTGCGAGCCGGCGCCGATCCCATGCGCGGCCGCTCTTCCGCCGGTTGCCGCGCCTGCCAGGCCGCCCAGGCTGTAGAGCGCGTGAACTCGGGACATGATCGGGCGATCGCAGCGCTTCTGAACCGCGGCCGCCTGCGCGTTCATCGCGACATCAAGCAGCCCGTTGGCCAGCCCCAGCGCCACGAGCGACAACATCAGCACCGCCGCATTGGGCGCCAGCGGGGGGAGCGTCAGCGCCGCGGCGAACGCGAAGATCGCCACGCGAGTCACGGGTCGGCTGCCATGCCT
>CAZPCC010000145.1:0-1773 GCA_964584905.1 uncultured Gemmatimonadaceae bacterium
AGCGGAAGGTGGAATCCGATGATGTCGTTCGCCAGCATGCCGCGCAGCAGGTCCGGCGCATTGCTGGCCACCCGGAAGATCTCGAGCGGCGGAAACGGTATGTGCCAGAAATGGGCGAGCGTGAGGTCGGGCCGGCGGCTCCGCACATGGGCGGGTGCGAGCGCGAGATGATAGTCCTGGAACCATACCGCGCCATCGGCCGTGTCGATCTCCTCCAGCACTGCATCGGCGAAGCGACGGTTCACGTCGACGTATGTGTTCCAGTACCGCGCGCGCATCCGGGTCAGTGCAGGACGCAGATGACACAGCGGCCACAGGAACTGGTTCGAGTATCCGTAATAGTACTGATTGACGTCCTGCTGATTGAGCCACAACCGGCGCAGCGTGTAGCCGGGGGCCTCGGGGGGTACGCGGACCCGGTCGCCATCGCCCACTTCCTCACGATCGCGGTCGCCGCTGCCCCAGGCCACCCACAGGCCGCCGACGGCCTGCATCAGCGGATCCAGCGCCGCGACGAGGCCGCCCGCCGGACGACGCACATCTATGGCATCCGCAGCATCGTCCCAGTAGTGCTCGTACGGTTCTCGATTGCTGACGACGGCGAAGCGGCGGTCGGGCAGTGAGCGGCGCAGAATCTCATCGAGCTCTCCCGGCTCCACGCCGCGGGCAGTCTGACCTGGCAGCTGCACAGGTCCCACGTCAGAGACGGAGCCGCTTCCTGCCGACTCGCTGGACCTGATCGGCGAGGTCCTCCCAGCGATCGCCCGCCGCGGTGCGTGCGGTGGTTACGGCCCGTACGAGATTCTTCCTCGTTCGCTTCCCGCTCTGCGGCGCACCGAGCAGCGTCAGCGTCACGCCCAGCACGGCTCCCAGGATTATGCCGGCAATGAAGTTGACAGCGCCGGCGTTGTCGTCGTCGTAATACATGGCTCTCCCGATGGTTGTCGAATCGACGATACCGCGTGCAATGCGCGTGCCCCGCACGTCGCCGGCACACCGCTGACGCACCCTACACTTCGCCTCGGACAACCGCTGCTTGCGGCACTCCTCTGGCCCAGAATACATTTTTTCGGGTACCTGCGCCAATTCGTGCATTCTGCCGGGGGCCGGTGTGAGCGAGCCGCAGGCGAAGCGGCCGGCCAGGTCGATTCGAAGCGTGGCACCGCTTCTGCACTGTCGGACGCGGCGCGCGCGTGGGCGCCGCCGGGAACGCCTGACAGAGCAAATATGAGCGAACATCCGCAAGAGCAGGCCGAGGCTCCGGGCCGCATTCTGGTTGTCGATGACAATCAGGACAA
Source organism: uncultured Gemmatimonadaceae bacterium (assembly GCA_964584905.1). GTDB lineage: Bacteria > Gemmatimonadota > Gemmatimonadetes > Gemmatimonadales > Gemmatimonadaceae > JALZIF01. Next base: position 1,299 of record CAZPCC010000145.1, read on the forward strand.
CATCGAGATCATCGCTACGCGTCTGCGTTATCGGGGTTACGAGATCCTCGAGGCGAGCGACGGCGAGCAGGCACTGGCGCTGGTACGTGAGGCTGCGCCCGACCTGCTCCTGCTGGACGTGATGCTGCCGGACATCGATGGTTACGAGATCTCCCGCCGGATCAAGGGTGCAGAGGACCTGCCGTTCATTCCCATTATTCTGGTTACGGCCCGTGATTCGACTCAGGACAAGGTCGCCGGTCTCGACGCAGGCGCGGACGACTACCTGACCAAGCCAATCAACTTTCCGGAGCTCGAGGCTCGCGTGCGATCGATGCTGCGCATCAAGCGGCTCCAGGATGAGCTCGAGGAGAAGAACAAGGAGCTGGAGCGGCTCAGCATCAGTGACGGCCTGACCGGCCTGTTCAATCACCGCCATATTCACGGACTGCTGGCGGAGGAGTTCGAGCGCGTGGCGCGCACGCACGATTGCATG
>CAZPCC010000146.1:0-20644 GCA_964584905.1 uncultured Gemmatimonadaceae bacterium
GTCAGAAGGGTGAGGGAATCGGGAATCGGGAATCGGGAATCGGGAATCGGGAATCGGGAAAAATGAAAGGACAGACTGGAATTGAAATCGGGCAACGTGCGAAACGGGAGAACCATTTCCCCGATTCCCGATTCCCTCTCCTAATTCGCTCACCCCAAACGCCGACCCCGCGCCCGATCCATCCAGCGTGACCCACACCCGGCTCCCGACTCGCGATCTCAACGCCGGCGGTGGAGCGACGAGCCGGGTGCGCTCGCCCGCCGCGCTGACGAGAACGAGTCCGCCTGACTCCTCGCGCAAGGTCCCATCGATAGCGGCTACGCCATTCACAGCACGTACCGCGAACTGCCTGGCTTCGATCTGACGAGGGGGTATCGCGCGACCGAGGGCTACCGAGAGCGGCCCCTGTACCCAGACGTCCATCTCCTGCAGCGCAGCGATAGTCGGCGCTAGCGGGCCGATGATCGCTACCGGACCCGTTGGCGCGTGCACGACCACGCGGGAGTCCGCGACGGTGCCGAGTATACGCACCACCCCGCGCGCGGTATCGGATGCGGCGAGGGGAGCCGCGGGAAGGGCCGCCGACGCGCCTGACGTTCGTGGCGCGGGCACGGTGGCCGGTTCGGCGGGCTGTGTGTCCGGCGGCGCGGGCGTTCCGCTCAACGAGGGCTGCGGGCTCGCGGCAGCGGTGTCACCGGCGGCGCTGCCCGCCTCGGCCTCGGCATCGCGATCCGGAGCCCCGCACGCAGCCAGCAGCAATGAGCCGCAGGCAAGCGCCTGACGGCAGCGCATCACTGAATTCGAAAGACCGTCATCCGCAGCTCTGGCGGAGGCGATCCCCCGTTCTGTGCCTGCAGCGAGAGCAACTGCTTTGCCGACTGGGTACCGGTTATCTCGAAGTGCGCCGCCGTTCCACCTCGCAAGGTATTGATGTTCACCGCGAAGGTGCCGAAGATGACCCGGTGATCCTTCAGGTAGGTGGCGGGGAACGACTGGGGGAAATCCACGTTGAATCCGCCATAGATCCCGGCGATGCTCCAGCTTGCAATGTGCTGCCAGGGCGCCGTCGGAGTGATTCCCGCGACGTCGTCGTATTGCAGTGCATAGTGGAACTGCGCCATCATCGTCTCGTAAGGCACGCCCGATCGCGCACTGAGATTCGCTGCGCCGGTGAGAATCCCCTCCAGGGTGATGGCCTTCAGAACGGTGCTCTCGTTGGCACCGTATGCATCGATCATCCAGCGAACGAATGCCCACGCCGATCCGTAAAACGATCCGTCGCTCGCACTTCCCGGCACCCCTCCGGCGATCGTGCGATTCTCGATGTCCGCCAGGTACTGGGCCAGAAAGGCAAAGTGGGAGGTCATTACGTACGGACGGTCCGCGCACTGCGGAAAGTTCGAGTTCGCCGCGCGCACCTCGCACCAGATGTGATTCGACTGTCCGGAACCGTAGCCGGTATTCCCCTTCCACGTGGCGCCGGTGATCGTGCGCGAGTACAGCTCCTCCGCGTGCATCGCCATGCCTTCCTCGAGCCAGCTCTCCTCGAGAGTAATTGCCGATTGGTCGGCAAAGAATTCGGCGAACGTTGCCAGGTGCTTTGCCTCGTGGATTACGGTGCTGCGGATCGTCTGCCGCCACTCGTCACGCGTCATTGTATTCGGATCGGAGCCGAACCCCGTGGCTGCGCTTGTGGGCGCCACAGCGTAGAAAATCTCTGCCTTGTTGCTCGCGAGTAGCTGGGGATAGATGGCGGGATCGAAGAAATCGCACGTCGTGACGAATCCGTTGATGCCTCCGAAGTCGTTGATGCGCTTGCTGAACAGCATTACCAGCTTTCCGTTCGCGTCGGTCAGCGCATCGACGGCCAGTGGGTCGCCGAAGTTGGCCGTCACAATGGGGTACATGACGTTGTCGAATTCCTGGCCGAGCGCCTGGTAGTACGAATCCATCTGTCCGTTCAGGGGCGAAGCCACGTCCTCGAGGATGATCGACCGCGTGCCGGAGTAAACCGTACGCGCGCGGACGACGATCGGCGGCGATTCACAGATACTGGTTCCCGGAGGGAGGTTGCGATCCGGGATCTTCACATCGTTGGTGTCACCTAACGTCCCGATCGTGAACGACGGCCTGGTGAGCGACAACGATGGCCGGCCGGTTTGGGCCGTGCTTCGGCGGAACCGCGCGACGTCAGCGTTGTTAAGCCGCAGATTCTCCTCGAGAATCTCGCGATGCTTTCGCGCGCGTGTCCGCTCCTGCCCGGCGCTCACGTTTGCAAAGGGCACCATCATGCCGGGTGCGGAGGCACGCGTCGACAGCAGTGGGCGCGTATCGGGCGTCGCGGTGATGATGCGTGCGCTCGCCGCTGCCGTCGCCGCCTGCCCCCTCAGCTGGAAGGAGCTTGTTGCGCCCACCGTATTGTCCGGACGCGCCACCGTCACGAAGTAGCGTCCTCCGGTCTGGGCAAACTCGTTGCAGCGCGCTTCGGCAGCCGTAGGGAAGGCGACGGACTCTCCGGCGGCGAGGCTGCGCTGGGTAGCCACCTGTAGTGGGTGGGCACGACTTCCGCTCGCGCCGGTAATGGTCACGGAAACGGTGGCATTATGCGTCGCCGAACAGAGAAAGCTTCCCGCTGGCGGAATCGACACCGTCAATTGCGAAGCCGACGCGGCTGTCACGGTAGCGGCGACGCCGCCTATCGTCACGGAATTGTCCCCGGCCGTTGCAGAGAAGCCCGCACCGGTGAGAATCGCCGTTCCACCAGCAATGATGACATCGGGTGTTATGGCGCTGATCGTCAGCGAAAGGTCACTCGTCACAGCCACCCGCGCCTCTGCGACGACGCCTTCGGCCGTGGCGGAAATATCTGCGATCCCAACCGATAGGCCTTTTACCCAGCCTGTAGTGGACACGGATGCCACGGAGGCGCTCGTCGTTGCCCAGGATATTGCGCGACCGCTCAGCACATTCTGATTGGCGTCACGCAGGGTTGGAATCAGGCGCACCGAGTCGCCCACGGCGAGTTGCGTGGTAGCGAGATTGAGCGCCACTGTCGATACCGGCGCCGTAACGGCTATCTGAGCCTGCGCCGACACGTTCTCGGAGGTAGCGACAATTGTGGCGTTGCCACCGCCCACGGCTTTCACCCAACCCAGTGCCGTCACCGAGGCTATACCGCTGGCCGTGGAGTTCCAGCTCACCTGGCGACCGGAGAGCGTGTTGCCGTCGGCATCCTTTGCGGTTGCGACGAGTAGCACCGAGTCGCCCACCGCCAGATTGGCAGTGCCGCGGTTCAGCTGAACCGCCGAGACGGGCGTAACACCCGTGGAATCACCACTGCTGCAGGCGGTCAGTACACACGCCAGCAGCATTGTGCGGAAGGTACGCGCTACCACGGAGGAGGCTCCTGCGGGGGAAAGTGCGGGGGGGTAGCTGCAAGATACCGATGTTTGCTCACGCCGTCGAGTGGGAAAGCGTCGTTGACGCCCAACTCCCAGCTGGTCAGCTTGAATCGCCATGGCCACCTCCGATGAACCACGCATCGCGACCCCCCTCAGCGAACATGCCGGGATCAGCGTGCCGCTCATTTGCGGCGCTATGTATCCGTGCAGCAATCCCGAGCTGGTCGGCGCAGTCAGTGCCGCTGGAGCGATCGGAATTCTTCAACCGATCTCGCTGACCTACGTCCACGGACACGACTACCGGGAAGGGATCCGGTTGATGAGCCGTCTGGCGGGGGGTCGGCCCATCGGAATGAATGTCCTCATCGAGGCATCTTCCAAGACGTACCTCGACCGAATGCGCAACTGGCTCGAAATTGCGCTCGAGGAGGGCGTCAGGTTTTTCATCACCTCACTCGGCAATCCGAAATGGGTGGTTGATCGCGTGGCTCCGGTTGGCGGTATCGTCTATCATGACGTGACCGAGCGAAAGTGGGCGGAGAAGGGACTGCAAGGCGGAGTTCACGGCCTCATTGCAGTCAATGACAGAGCCGGCGGTCACGCCGGCCCGCTCTCCGCGGAGCGCCTCATCGACGATCTGGGCGGCTACGGCGTGCCGGTGGTCTGCGCGGGCGGAATCGGCAGCCCGGCCGAATTTGCACATGCCTTGCGACTCGGCTACGCGGGTGCGCAGTTAGGCACCCGGTTCATCGCGACCACGGAGTGCACGGCGCACGAGACGTACAAGCGGGCGATTGTGGATTCCGGAGAAAAGGACATAGTGCTCACCGAGCGGCTCACCGGCGTTCCGGTGAGCGTCATCCGCACTCCACACATCACGCGCATAGGCACCAAAGCCGGGCCTCTTGCGCGGTGGATGCTCCGCGGAAGAAAGACGAAACACTGGATGCGTACCATCTACGGGCTTCGCTCGCTGCATCAACTCAAGCGCTCCTCGCTGCGCGAAGCGCGCGAGGCGGACTACTGGCAGGCTGGAAAGAGCGTCGAGCACATTCGCGCTATCCAACCGGTGGGGCAAATCGTCAGACAGTTTGCGGAGGCGGCACGAAAGGAGCTCGCCGGCCGTGAACTGAAGCCAGGCGAAGGCGCCGCAAGGAGTTGAGCTGATGTCCGATGCGCGCATTCCGCGCGCCATCGTCGGCTTTCATACGGATGAAGAGGGCCATTGGGTAGCGGAGCTCGCGTGCGGGCACGGCCAGCATGTGCGGCATGACCCTCCGTGGCAACTGCGCGAGTGGGTGACCACGCCTGAGGGACGGTCCGCATGGATTGGTCGAACGCTGGTGTGCGCGCGTTGCGGTCGCGGAGAGTGAGCGGAGATCCGTTCCAGCTTCACCGACACGATGGTGATTGCTGCGCCCGCGCACGGGATGTACGTCGCCGGTAGTCAGGTGTCACCGGCGTGGCTCGGGTGCCAGCCGGCTTTTCCTAACGCCTCGAGCGCGAGCGGCAGCCACGGGGTGTACCGATCCGGCCGGTCCGCAACATCGCGATCGAGCTCTGACAGGCTGACCGTGCGCCATGCCATCACCTCGATCGGGTCAGGTCGCGGCTCGTGGTCACTGAGCCCCACGAATACGTGATCGAGCTCGTGCTCCACCAGCGGCCCCAGCTGCGCCCGATAGAGAAAGGTCGTCACCGGCTGCAGCCGGCACTCGAGACCCATCTCCTCCTTCAGCCGCCGCGCGGCCGCGGCGACCGGCGATTCTCCGGGGCGCGGATGTCCGCAGCAGCTGTTGGACCAGAGGCGCGCCGCGTGATACTTCCCGGCGCTCCTTTGCTGCAGCAGGAGGCGCCCGAGCCGGTCGAATACGAAGACCGACACGGCGCGATGCAAAGCACCCTCTTCATGCGCCCGCAACTTTTCCATGCTGCCCACGTCGCGATCCGACGAGTCGACGAGCACGACCCGTTCTTCCGACAGCCCTCCTTCCCATTCACCCGCCGTCATTCACATGCTCGGGCCGAGGAAGACCGCGTTCGCGAACAACGGCAGGAGCCCACGCCACAGATCACGAAAGTTGGGATCGCCGGCGAACGCGATGACGCGTCCCTGCCCTGCCGATTCCGTCCACAGGTACGGCGACTCGGCGAGGCGCTCCGGTACTTCCGGCCACAGATAACCCGACAGGCGAAGACGGCCTGACGGCGCATAACGAACCACCGCCTCGCCGGCGCGCAGGTCACGCGGCACTTCGTAAATGCGGTCCGATGACACGAGCACCGGGAATTCGGTCTGATGCACCCCTGCCAGAAGCGGCGACAGAGTGTCGGCGAGCGCACGAACGATCGCGCCGGGGACGCCCGCCGGCAGCGGCGCGCCTCCGGCGCTGTCCGCCCGCACTGTATCGCTGCGCATGCGCAAACGGGACAGACCGGCGCGCTCCGTCGCCAGCCACCCGGTGGCGGCATCGAGAGTGATCAGAGTGCCGCCCCCGCGCACCCAGCTCGCCAGGCGCTGGCGGCCGGCGTCGCCAAGCACCCTGTCGAGACCGCCCGCCGACGCGGACGGCAGAACCACTACGTCGTAATCATCCAGGCCAGCAGTGCCGAGCAGTTCCGCTTCCACGGTGACCGCGGGGTAGCCTATGCGCTGGTCGAGAGCGTACCAGGCGAAGCCATGCGAATAGCCTGATATCGGGCCACCGCCAATGAGAGCGACACGCGGAGGCCGAACGTAGAACACGCTGTTACTGCCAAGATCGGTTCCCGCGTCTACCGCCGCGGAGTTTAGTGAGGCAACGACTGCCCGCGCTTCCGTTGCATGGCGTCGCACAGTTGCGTGCACCGAAGAATCGTTCGACGCGACGCGTACGATAAAGGCACCTCGAGGAAAGTCGTTTTCACCAGCGCGGAACGCTCGCGGTGCATACCACACCCGAACGCTGTCGCCAAGCAGCGACGAAAGCAGCCGGATGGAACTCTCGCTTCCCGCCTCGAACGCGTAACCGTAGCGCGCCTGCGCGGGGATAGGCGTGGCCGGTGCGGTGCCCGCGGCCGGACTTGAGCTCGCCGCACCCGCGCCGCCCGGCGGCGCGGCAAGCGTCCAGGCACTCAATCGATAGGCATGCGGAAGCGTCCAGGCCGTCACATCGTAAAAGCGGTCGCTCTGCCCGGTTCTGCGGCTCTCGAGCTCCCTGGCAATGAACGAGGAATCGAGCTGCGCATCGGGCTCGAGGAGCGCCCTCGCCAGGCGCCCCTGCGGTTGCCCGAAGTCGATCCAGTAGCCGCCTAACTCCATTCGCGCAGCCGCGGCGCGCCCGCCGTCAAAGCTCGTGGCGCCTGAAAGCGACGTACCTGATTCGAGTGGAGCAACGGCAATGCCGTTCTCCCTGAGCCTGACGGCGAGCGAATCGGCCCGCCCTTGTCCATCACGGGCGAACGCCACGCCCCGCATGCCACCCCGCTGCCCGTCGGTAACCGCCGATTGCCGGAATGCCGCATAGTCCCGTACCCGCTCGCCCGCCCTTTGCGCAGTAGTGAGAATGGTCGCCCACGCCGCTGTGAAGTGGTGCGAGGCCGCCTCACGAAGTGTGAGCACGGTGCCATCCGACCGCTGGATGGCGCCGCCGGCACTTGACGCCTGCTCGTATGTCATCCCTACCGCGCCGGTGAGGATGGGCCACGACACGCCGTAGCCTGGATAAAACTCATCGTATCCCTCACGCCGGAAATACGACCAGCCGCGCGCATCGAACGCCGCGGCGTTTGCGGCGGCGTAGATGTCCCACCACCGCACGATACTCTGGTGCACGTTCTTGTTCACCGGCTCCATTGGCGGAGCGAAGAAATACGTCGAGTTGGAGCCCATCTCGTGCAGATCCACCGCCACGTGCGGCCAGAAGCGGCGGAAGACCGATACGCGCCCGCGCGTCTCGGGATGCGAGAGGATGAACCAATCGCGGTTGAGATCGAACAGGTAGTGGCTGGTGCGGGCGCCAGGCCAGGCCCCGCCGTGCACCATCGCCTGACGAGTGGTGGGCAGGGCCCCGGCGCCGCGACGCCGCATCACATCCTGGACATGCCTCTCATGGCCATCCGGGTTCTGAACGGGATCAAGTATGACGAGACTGCTGTCCAGAATGAGTTGGGTTTCGGCGTCACGACCTGCGGCGAGTTGGTAGAGCAGCGCGATCGCCGCTTCAACGCCTGACGCTTCATTGCCATGCACCGTGAAGCCGAGCCAGGCAATGGCCGGCAGGCGGTTCACCGCCTCACTCGAGCTCCCGCTCCCGATGCCCGCGACAGATTGAGCGTCCGCCTCGATCTGTTCGAGCCGCGCCAGATTGGCCGCACTGGAGACGTAAATCGCCAGCAGCTCGCGGCCTTCGAACGTGTGGGCGACGGTGTCGACTCGCACCCTGTCGCTGGCTGCAGCTACGCGCTCCACGTAGCGCAGCAAAACGTGATGCGGAGTGAACCGCTCGCCGACTTCCTGCCCCAGCACCGAGCGCGGCGTCGGGACGGCCGGATCATAAGACGCGCCTTCAGCGGAGAAGGCGTGCTGAGCTCTGGCCGAGGGTGCGAGAAGCAGGAGCAGCACGGAAACGAGAGCGGTGATGCGCGACACGTGGATCTCCAGGCGAGGGTCAGGCGCCGCGGTCCCGCTCGGCGCTGCGCGAGAGAACGTATTCCGCGTACCCGTCGTTGACTACCGATCTGGACATATTCCCGCCTGCCGGGATATTGCGCCGCCGGCCGCACACGCTGCACCAAAGCCAGACTGGAGAGTTACGAATGGCACATAGCCGATGGATGTTGGTGGCCCTTGCGGTGGCTGGATGCGCGTCACCCGCGCCCCGAGAGCATTCCGATGACGTTGAGCAGGTGGTCGAAGCCAGATCCCTGCTTGGCGCGTCGCTGGTGCGGCCGCAGATCCCCGCCGAAGTGCGCACGCGGTACGAAGAGCAGCTTGCCGACGCGCAAGCGGAGCTGCTGCGCGCGCCGGAGAGTGCGGACGCCTCGATCTGGGTCGGGCGCCGACTCGCCTATCTCGGCCGGTACGGCGAGGCAATCGAGCATTTCACCCGGGCGATCGAGCGGCATCCGCGGGACGCCCGACTCTATCGCCATCGCGGGCATCGTTACATCACCGTGCGGCGGCTGGAGGCGGCGATCGCAGATCTGGAGCGCGCGGCCGAACTCACCCGCGGGCAGCCCGATGCGATCGAACCCGACGGCTTACCTAACGCGCGCAACATTCCCACCAGCACGCTGCAATCGAACATTTGGTATCACCTCGGGCTCGCGCACTACCTGCGCGGCGAATTTCGCCGCGCCTCGAGTGTCTACCGTGACGCGCTTCGGGTGTCCACCAACGCGGACATGCTGGTGGCAACCACCCACTGGGCCTACATGACCCTTCGCCGGATGGAGGAAGACGCGGAGGCCCGACAGCTGCTCGGGCCGATTGCCCTCGACATGGACATCATAGAAAACGATGCTTACCACCGGCTGGTCCTCCTATACAAGGGCGAAATTTCCATCGACTCGATTCTGGCTCCGGCGGATTCGAGCGACGGCGTACAGGATGCCACTGTGGGCTACGGGATAGGAAACTGGTACCTGTATCACGGGCGAACCGCTGAAGCTCAGGCGGTTTTCGAGCGGGTGGTGCGTGGGACACAGTGGGCGGCGTTCGGCTTCATCGCCGCGGAAGCCGAGCTGGCGCGGCTAGGTGACCGCTGACCCGGACGCCGAAGCCGGTTGGTACACCCCTTGCCCGTTGATACAGCTCTCGCCCGCGACGACCGTGTGGCGTGCTTCCGGAGATCCACTCATGCGCCTGTCAGGTGTGTTGGCCCGTGCTCTTTGCGCGTGCCTCGCCGTCCTCATTGCCGTCGCCGTCGACGTCACGCCCACTTCCGCGCAATACTTCGGCCGCAACAAGGTGCAGTACGAGTCATTCGACTTCAAGGTAATGGAGACGGATCATTACGACATCCATTTTTATCCGGCGGAGTCGCTGGCGACGGCCGATGCGGCACGCATGGCCGAGCGGTGGTACGCTCGCCTGTCGAACACACTGCAGCACGAGTATACGCGGAAGCCACTCATACTCTACGCCAACCACGCGGACTTTCAGCAGACGAATGTGATAGGCGGATTCATTGAGCAGGGCACCGGAGGTGTAACGGAGGCACTCCGCACTCGTGTGATCATGCCGTTCACCGGCGTGTACGCCGATTTCGATCACGTGCTCGGCCACGAGCTGGTGCACACCTTTCAATACGACATTGCCTTTGGTCCGCAGGCAGGAGGGCTCCGCGGGCTTGGCGAGGTGCCGCTCTGGGTCATCGAGGGCATGGCTGAGTATCTGTCGGTGGGGCGAGAAGATCCGCACACGGCCATGTGGCTGCGCGACGCACTGCGCCGCGATGATCTGCCGCGCATCGAGCAGATCGGTCGTGACGCACGCTACTTCCCGTACCGATACGGTCAGGCGGTATGGGCGTTCATTGGCGGGCAGTTCGGCGACGCCGCTGTGCCGCAACTCTTTCGGGAGTCCATCCGGCGCGGTTTCGATGCGGCGGTCGTGCGCACGCTGGGCATGACGAGCGATACGCTTTCATCGCGCTGGCATCAGGCGATTCGCGACGCCTATCTACCGGCAATGGCGGGCCGAACGGCACCGGATTCGCTGGGGCGGCGTGTACTCGGCGAAGGTAGTGACAGAGAGATGGATATCTCGCCGGCACTCAGCCCCGATGGCAGCAGCGTCGCGTTCTTTTCGGGCCGCGGCCTGTTCACCATCGACCTGTACGTAGCCGATGCGGAATCGGGACGAATCATTGAGCAGCTGAGCAGCCCGAACGTGGATCCGCACTTCGACGCGCTCAGTTTCCTGAGTTCGTCGGGCACATGGTCTCCCGACGGGCAGAAACTCGCGTTCGTGATTTTTTCCGAGGGCGATCAGGAGCTTGCCATCTACGATCTCCAGCGCGACGGCATCGAGCGCCGCATCAAGATCGCCGGCGTCGAGGCATTGACCGATCCTGCCTGGGGACCAGGCGAGCGGATAGCGTTCTCGGGTTCGGAAGGCGGCATCAGCGATCTCTATGTTCTCGATCTGGCAACCGATCGGGTAGAGCGCCTTACGAACGATCGTCATGCCGATATGCAGCCCAGCTGGTCCCCTGACGGGCGGTCTCTTGCGTTCACGACCGATCGCGGTCCGGTAACGGACTTTGCACGGCTCACATATTCCTCGATGGGCCTCGCGACGATCGATGTGGAGACGCGCCAGATCCGCGAGCTGCCAGTGTTCGAGGGTGCAAAGCACATCAATCCGCAGTATTCGCCCGACGGACAGTCGCTGTTCTTCATCAGCGACCGTGAAGGATTCAGCGATGTCTACCGGCTGGTGCTGGCCGACGGCACCGTGCATCAAGTCACCCGGCTCGCCACCGGCGTGAGTGGCATTACCGCACTGGCTCCGGCGCTGTCGGTGGCGCGCGAGAGCGGAACACTGATGTTCTCGGTGTTCGACCGCGGCGGCTACACGATCCGACGGCTGGAGGCGAACGAGGCGCAGGGTGTGCCCGTTACGGCCGGCGCCGGCCGGCTGGACGTAGCGGGACTGCTTCCCCCATTCAATCCGCCGGGCCGCAGCACCGTCACCGCCTATCTGGCAGACCCGGTCGCCGGACTTCCCGGGCGCACCGACTTTCCGATCCGGCCTTACGACGCGTCGCTGAGCCTGGAGTACGTGGGCTCCCCGGGCGTCGGTGTAGCCGTGAGCAGCTCGGGTGGAGCTGCCGCCGGCGGTGCCGTCGCCGGTTATTTCGCCGATCTGCTCACCAACAAGGTGGTGGGCGCCACGCTCGCCGCCGGCGGCAGCTTCAAGGACATTGGCGGTGAGTTGTTCTACCTGAATCAGAAGGGGCGATGGAATCTGGGTGTGAGCGGATCGCACGTGCCTTACTTGAGCGGCGCCTCACGACTCGTCGATACCACCTTCGATGTGGGAGGCCAGCCGACGCGCGGCGCGATCGTCGAACAGCTGCTTCAACGAATCTACGTGGACCGTGCAACCGGGTTTGCGCAGTATCCCTTTTCGCAGACGCGGCGATTCGAGACGAGTATCGGATACACGCATCTGGGCTACGACTTCGACATCGATCGTTATGCGGTGATCGGCAACCAGGTGGTGGGACAGTCGAGCGAAGACATCGACGCACCGCCGGGGCTCAACCTGCTCGAGGGCTCGTTGGCTCTCGTCGGTGATTATTCGTACTTCGGCTTCACCTCGCCGGTCGCCGGTGGACGCTACCGCTTCGAGATCGCGCCCACGACGGGGTCGCTCACCTTTGGAACGCTGCTCGCCGACTACCGGCGGTATCTTTTCATGCAACCGTTCACACTCGCTTTGCGGGGGATGCATTACGGCCGGTACGGCGGCGATTCCGAGGATCCCAATCTGACGCCGATCTTCCTCGGGCGCGAGACTCTGATTCGTGGTTATGCAGTGGAATCCTTCGATCCCGAAGAATGCACGCTGGTGCAGGGATCGACGGGCTGCCCGGAATTCGACCGGCTGGTCGGAAGCCGGATCGGAGTGGCGAACTTCGAGTTTCGAATTCCGTTGTTCGGCACGGCGGAATACGGGATCTTCGAGACGCGTCTGCTGCCGGTCGAAATCGCGCCATTCCTGGATGCGGGCATTGCATGGACCAGCGACGAGGAGCCGAAGTTCGAGTTCTCCCGGGAGTCGCTGGAACGGGTACCGGTGTTCAGCGGCGGGATGAGCGCCCGGTTGAACCTGTTCGGCTACGCGGTGCTCGAGGTCTACTACGCCTATCCCTTCCAGCGCCCGGAAGCGGGTTGGCACCTCGGCTTCAACCTCGCGCCAGGCTGGTGAGGCAGGTGCGGAGGGGCGGCGCTCCCCTCGTTACACGCTCAGGGGATGGTGTCAGGAGGTATGGTGTCAGGCGGCTGTGGCGGCAGCAGCGGGGGCGTGGTGGTGTCGCGCACGGCTATGTCGGAAAATGCCTGACGACCGGCGGCGCTGGCCGTGATTCGCGCATCGCCCTCCGCGATCGCTCTCACCAGACCCGCCGAATCTACTGATGCTACGGTGGCGTTGTCGGAGGCATAGTCGTACCGGACGCCGGCAACCGGATCCCCCCCGGTATTGTAGGCCTGAGCGAACAGCTGAAGGGAGTCGCCAGGCACCAGCGTGTCGGAAGTCGGGACGAGGGTCAATACGGCGGTGGCCGGCACAATGACGATCGTGGCGCTGGCGCGCTCGCCAGCGGCGGCGGTAATCCTCACCTCGCCCACCCTTCTGGCCGTCACCAGCCCGTTCGCATCAACCGTGGCGATCGAGGTATCACTGCTCGACCAGGCGGCGCCCGTGATGGCCACGATGTCTCCGGCAAATGTGCGAGCCAGCGCGCTGAGGCGCAGCGAATCGCCAGGTGCGGCCGTATCCCCGACGAAGATCGTGTCGGCGAGAGGCCTTACGACGAGCGATGCGCCTATCGGTAGCGGCTCGGTGGTGTTGCGCAGGTCCTCGCACGCGGCGGCAACCCCCAGTGCGGCGGCAATCGCCAGGCACCGCCCGAGAACGCGAGCCGTGCTCACTGGCACCTTCCGGCGCGGTGATCGCGCGGTGAGCAGGCGAACGCCTCGGTACTCCAGAGTCCGCGGCGCGCGGCCCTTGCTGCCTCACGCGCGCGGCGCAACACGTCGACGTGACGCACGTTGGGCGGGTAGACCAGTACCTCGGCAAAGCCGCTTCGTACCATGAGCTCGTTCACTTGCAATCCGTCCGTTCGATAGACATAGGCCAGCGTCCGCCCATACTGATCGCGTTCCTGCACATCAGTCTCGAGCCAGGCGGTAGAGCCCGCCGGCAAGATGGCGATCAGCGCGCCGCGCGCCCGCGCTCCCCACGGTTCCTGGTTCCGCTCCGGGGTGTCGATAAGCAACAGTCGCACCCGACCGGCGTTTCCACATCGAATCGTATCGCCGTCCACCACATCGGTGACCGTGCACTGAGTCATTCGAGAGAGTGACTCCCGACTGGCTCGCAGAAAGACCGAGTCGCCGGCCTCGCTGCTGAAAGACGCGCGCGGGAGTGACGGGGACTCGCTCACCCTGCAGCCGACGGCGGCGCCCGCCATTACCGTCGCCAGCATCCACCCGTATCGCGTGCGCAATTGCCGGACCTCCACAGACGAATAACGGGTGCGAATTGCACCCGCCCGGACGATAGTCAGTTGCAGTGGGGCCAGTCAAACGACGTGTGACGCAGATCACCAATCGCGCCCGGCAGGCGCCAGCCTAACGTATCAGCCGCGCGACGGCCGGTCGTCGGTGAGCCAGCCGGACAAGTCGCGCAGCTCCGCCGGGGATATCCCGTGATCCATCTCGTAGTCGAACGTCGCGAGATCCGCGCCGGCGGCCCGCAGCGCCGCGCGTCCGCGCTCGGCCAGCGCGAACGGGATCGCTTGATCACCAGTACCATGACCCCAGAAGAATCGTACACCCTCGACGGTGGCAGGGCTCACCGTCACCAGCGGATGCCGGGGGACGAATCCGCTCAGGTTCACGACACGCGAGACGGTACCCGGCCGCGACAGCGCATACGCCACTGCCATCGTGCCGCCTTGCGAGAAGCCGCCGAGCACCAGCGGGCCCGGCTTCACCGACATCGTGTCGGGCAGCGCACCGAGCAACTCATCCAGCCTTGCGAGCGATTCAGTCATGCTGGTTTCATCGGGAAGGCCTTCCGAAATGAACCTGTACCATGCCGAGCCCGAACCGTAGCCCCAGGGCGCACCCGGGAAAGGTGCCTCTGGAGTAACCAGCAGCGTGTCCTCGGGCAGATGCTGATGGAGTCGCGCCAGATCGAACCGGTCGCTGCCGCGCCCATGCATCAGGACCAGCAACTGCGCTCCCTCCCTCGGTTGAGCCGGGCCCTGCAATTCGTACGGAAGCATTCGCGTCATCCTAACGTGAAAGAGAAGCAGGCGCCCTGGCCGGTCCCGGTTCGAGCCACGCCGGCAGTTGAAGCTCACTGTCCGAGGCATCTGACTCGCCCGGGGAAAATCCCGGACCATCAGTGGCAATTTCCAGCAGCAGGCCGTCGGGCGCCCGGAAGTAGATGCTCGTGAAGTAGCCCCGATCGAGCACCGGCGTCACCTCCACGCCAACCGACAGCAGATGCTCCCGCCACGCGAGCTGTTCGTCCTGCGTCGATGCGCGGAACGCAACGTGGTGTGCAAGCCCTGCTCCGGCACGCGCCACGCGTCCGTGCGTCGGAAATCCGAACAGCGAAAACGCGCTGTGCGGCGCAACGGACGCGCCATCGTAGCGCGCCCAGAAGTAGTGCGGAATATCCGGAGCATCCCGATTGACCGTCTTCTTGATGAGCGATAGTCCAAGCGCTTCCTCATAGAATTCACCCGCCCGCTCGAGGTCCATGGTGATCGCTGAAACGTGGTGGATGCCGTCGAGCGCCATGTCCGATGAAATCGTCGTCACCGGTTCCGGATGCACACGCGCAGCGATTGCCGCTTCGTCGCGGGCGCCTATCACGATATTCGCCGGTGGCTCTTGCATCTCCCCTCCGAGAGCGCTCACCGGCTCATCGATTGCGTACCCGGGACCGTGCGTGGCGATCTCGAGAATCTGCCCATCGGGATCGGTAAAATAGATGCTGCTGAAGTACCCACGATCGAATGGGCCGGTCACCTTCGTGCCGTGATCGATCAGCCACCGCTTCCACTCGAGCTGTGTCTCTTCGTTCTTCGTGCCCAGCGCCAGATGGTGAACGCCGCCGATGCCCCACCTCCCTCGCGCCGCCGGCGGAACTTCGAGCACCGTGACGAGCGTACCTGGAGTCCCATTGGCATCGCCGAAATAGAGATGATGCGTCTGGGAGTCGCTACCGAAAGTTGCGCGTTTGACCAATGCCATTCCGAGAACATCACGATAGAACGCGAGCGTTCGCGCCGCATCGACTGCGACCAGAGTGATGTGATGGATGCCCGCAGTTCTGAGCTGTGTCATTGCCCGCCCCTCGAATGAGATTTGGAGCTGCCTGCATACGCAGAGGATAATATCTCACTTTCAAGATAAGTTCCCAGCGCGATTGCAGTGCCCGCCGGGTGGCCGCAGACTGTCCCGATTGGCAGGAACCAGGCGAAGTCCCTTGCATACTCTGAAGAACAGCAAGGGAACCACTGATTGCGCAGATTACGCCGATAACAAGAAGGACGAACTGCATGGTGTCGCGCTGTCGTTCGGAGTTGCGATGCTCGATACCGGTTCTCGACCCCTACGAGGATGAGCTTACTTGATCTCTGGTGCTGAGAGGGCAACCGACAGTCAGGCAGACCCGATGAGCGACGACATTTCGTTCGAGCGCCATTACCGCTCAGCATCTGCGTAATTTGCGCAATCTGCGGTTATGCAATTCCTGCTGTCGCGAATTGTCAAAACGAAGCGGCCCGGATCGCTTGATCCGGGCCGCTGATACAGATACATGAACGCCGTGGCACCTTATGGGACGTTCACGCCGCCAGTCGCGTTGTTTACAGGTGACAAGAGCGAGCTGAAAAACTCGAATGACGCTTCCGCAACCGCCAGCAGATTCGTCAGCGCCGCGATCTCTTCCGACGTCAACTCGTTACCGCCCGCGCCCAACACCGTCGGATCCGACGGATCGCCAGTCACGGTCGCGAAGATATGATTGTTGACGTACACCGTCGCATTGATCGTGCTGTCGTCTTCCGTGATCTCGAACCGCACTTTCGCACCCGCGCTCATGATCGTCAGCGTGATCTCACCCAGGCTTCCGGACGAGCCCGCAAGCCCATCGAGCGTCGCCGTCACCGAGAACTGACGTGAAGGGATCGAGAACGAGAAGTCCATGTCGATGCTCAACTCCTCCTCGACCACCGCGACATCTGCGTCGATCCCGAAGTTCAGCTGAGTCGACCCATCGGTGACGAACCCGTTTACTTCGAGATTGACGGAGTTCGTGCCGCCTGACGCCGAAAATGCATAATCCAGGTAGGTCGTGCCGCCGCCAACGACGATCAGGCGGAGGCCGGCGGTGAGCTGGCTTCCCGCGCTCGTGTCGATGAGATCGGCATGACCGACCTCGGTTCCGACGATCGGCGTGCTGGTGATCGGATCGACTGCATAGATAATGAACCGTACCCCATTCGCCGGGGCGCCGGTGCGGTCGGAAGGCACATAGGTGTTGCTTTCGGAGTCGAACGTAAAGGTGGTCCCGAGTACCTCAGGCGGCAGCGTTTCCAGCGATGGTCCGTTGCCGGACGAGGTGCGCAGGGCCAAACCTTCGGCCACCGCGACGGCCATCCGCCGCGATGTCTCGGGACTCGATGGCACACCACTGCTCAGCATCTGCCGCGAGGTGGAAATCGCCGCGAGCGGGGCGCCTGACAAGTCGAAGTAGGCGCTCATGGTGGTGAAGGCTTCGAGCTCGTCGCCTTGCATGAGCGTCGTCAAAGCCGCGACGTCGGCCTGGGCACGAACCGGGTCGAAATCGGCTAGCGGGGCGGTGCTATCCGAGCATCCCGCGACAGCCAGTGCTGCGACCATCATCGGTACGCCAAGAATGCGTGATCGAACCATCATTAGTGGGCCTCTCGAGTGAGATAAAGGGGCGTTACTCCGGAATGACGATTTAGCCCGGATCGGGGGCACGCCAACCGTCCCGTACCAGGATCAATCGATGCCGGGAATGCGCTTCAACTGTTCCTTGATGACCGCTCGCGCACTCTCGAGCTCCGCACCGGCGAGCTCCAGACGCGGAGGGCGAACAGTGGTCGATCCCCGTCCAACTTCCTGCTGCACGAGCTTGATCAGCTGCACGAACTTTGGGAGGGTATCCAGGCGCAGCAGCGGCAGGAACCAGTCGTACAATGCCCGCGCGTCCCCAATCCGCCCGGAGCGCGCCAAATCGAACAGGCGAACCGATTCGCTCGGCAGCGCGTTTACCAGGCCCGCGATCCAGCCTACGGCGCCGACCGGGATGGCCTCCAGAATCATGTCATCGAGGCCAGCGAAAACGTTCAGCCGGTCCCCGAGCCGGGACGTGATGGCGGTGATTCGCCGGACATCGCCGCTGGACTCCTTCACCGCGTGCAGATTGGCGTTCGCCACCAGTTGTTCCATCTGCTCGGCTGTTACATCGGTCCCGTAGGCGATGGGGTTGTTATAGAGCATGCATGACAAGCGTGTGGCGCCGATCACCGCCGAGAAGTGCGCCTCCGTCTCGCGCCAATCCCCGCGATAGACGTAAGGCGGTAACACCATCAGACCCGCGCAACCGACCTTCTCCGCAGCGCGGGAAAGGCCCACGCACTCGGCGGTGCTCAGTCCCGCGATCCCCGCGACCAGCGGCACGCGACCGTTCAGCGCGGCGGCGCATGTCCGCAGAATTTCCATCTTCTCCTCGTACACCAGCGTGGCCGCCTCGCCGAGCGATCCCAGTGCGACGATGCCGGTACAGCCGGCGTCGACCATCCAGGCCGCGTGATCCGCGAGGAACGGATGATCCACCGACAGGTCGTTTCGGAACGGGGTGGTAATCGCGGGAAACACCCCCGCCCAGTCGCGCTGCTCCATGCGGTCAGGCTCCGGTGTGCTGCGACGTTGGAATGCGCGCCATCGTCAGGCGCGAGCAACGGAATCGTTGGCGAGAGCCGGCACGCGGGCGGGGTCGTACGGCGCCGGATCGATCGCCGGAGTGCGACCGGCCAGCTGGTCGGCGATGATCCGGGCCGTACCGAGCGAGCTCGTTATACCCAATCCCTCGTGGCCACCGGCGATCCAGATGCCGTCGAGCGCCGGCCACGCACCGATGAACGGAAGCCCGTCCGGAGTGGCGGGCCGGAATCCGGTCCAGATCCGCAGCGGGTTCATCCCGGCGAGTCCCGGAACGAAGTGAACCGCCCGGTCGACCATCTGCCTGACGATCTCACGGTCGAGCGATGGGTCCCATCCGGCTAGCTGGCGGGAGGAGCCCACCAGCAGCTGGCCGCTCGCTCGCGGCTGGACGTTGAAAGCGACGGACGATTCGGTGAACGCGTGCGCGCTCCGGAGGTAGGCGAGCTCCACCAGCTGATGCCGGCAGAGCGCCGGATGTCGATCGGTAACGATAATGTGACCCTTTCGCGGAACGATCGGAAGCTCGGCGATGAGCTCGGCGGCGCGTGCTCCCGCGGCGACGATGACGACATCGGCCTCGAGCACTCCGTCCTTCGTACGCACCGCATGAGCGGCCAGCGCGGTCACCGCGACCCCTTCACGCAATTCCGCCCCCTGCGCGCGGGCAAGCCCCATCAGCCATCGCGCCGCCGCGGGCGGACTGAGCACCGCATCGTCGGGGACGCGCAGAGCACCAGCAAGGCCTGGACGGAGCGATGGTTCCAGCCGAGCCAGGGCACCCGCATCCACCTCTTCGGACTCCACGCCCGCGGCCGAGAGAGCACGGTGCTTTTCCCGCACCACGGCGAGTTGGGCCTCCTCTTCGGCAAGCCAGAGCGTGCCGCACCGCAGTAGCTCCACGTCGTCAGGCAGACGTGGAGCAGCCGAGCGCCAGAGTTCCAGCGAGTACGACGTGAGCGACAGCTGAGCAGCAGAATCGTCCATCGCGACCAGATGACCCATCGCGGATGCGGTGGCGCCACCTCCGGTCGGTCCGCTGTCGAGCACGAGCACCCGCCGGCCGTCACGCGTGAGTGCTTCAGCGCAAGCCGCTCCCACTATGCCCGCTCCGACGACGATCGCATCGGGTGAGCGAGAAGTCGCCTTCACTCGCCGAATCCGCTGCGGAAAGGGTCGTCATCGGCGAACAAGAGCGTGGCCTCGGCGGTGATGAAGGCGCGAGCTCGAATGCGTGGGAGCAGCTCACCGTCAGGGCCGGCCTCGAGCCAACCGCTGAATAGCCCGCCAGTGATGCTCTCCTGGCGCCAGATCTCACCAATGGGCAGCCGGCCGCGCGCATGCAACACCGCCATTGTCGCCGACGTGCCGGTGCCGCACGGCGACCGGTCGTAGTCTCCGCTGGAACAGAGGACGAAGTTGCGCGCGTCGGCATCCGGCCGGGTCGGAGAACCTGAAAACTCGACGTGATCGATAGGCTCTCCGTCGGTGCCGCCGATGCCTTGCGCAGCGAGCGCGCCCTCGATCGCCCGCGCCTCACGAGTGAGCTCGGCGGCAGCAGCAAGCTCCAGCGGCGCGCGGTGCGAATGCGCGAGAAAGAACCAGTTGCCGCCGTACGCTATGTCACCACGCACGTCTCCTATTCCCGGCACCGCCAATTCCACATCGAGGACGTGACATCGCGCAGGCACATTTTCTATCGTTACAGCGCCCGAATCGTCGAGTAGCACCGTCACCGTGCCGGCGGGAGTATCGAACTGCCACCTGCCGTTACCCAGGCGGCCCAGGTGAGCCAGCGTTCGCACGACACCGATGAGGCCGTGCCCGCACATCCCGAGATAGGTGCGGCTGTTGAAGAAGATGATGCCCGCGGAGGACGTGGAACGCACGGGCGGCGTGAGCAGAGCCCCGACCAGCGCCGCGTGGCCGCGCGGCTCGCAAACGACGGCGCGCCTCAGATGGTCGGCGTGCTCCTGCAGTGCCTTACGGCGGAGGGCCATCGTGCCACCGGCCGGCTGCGGCCAACCGTCGATTACCACCCGAGTGGGCTCGCCCTCGGTGTGCGAATCGATGACATGCATGCCTCCGGGCATCGTCGCCGAACTGCCGGTGCTACCGCTCATGGATTGATCTGAACGGTCTTGGTTTCAGTATAGAACTCGCGGGCCGCCGGACCCTGCTCGCGGCTCCCGCTGCTCGAGCCCTTCGTGCCGCCGAATGGCGCATGCGGATCGACTCCGGTCGTATCCCCATTCACCCGCACCAGGCCGACTTCAATGTCCTGCACCCACCGCAGCGCCTGACGCAGATCTGCCGTGAAAAGAGAAGCGCTCAGTCCGAAAGGAGTACGGTTGGCCAGCGCGATGGCTTCCTCGATGCCTGACGCCGTGAAGGTGGCGAGCACAGGGCCGAACAGTTCGCGCTGCGCCAGCGCGCCGTCGGGATCGCCGCCGCGCACCACCAGCGGAGCGAGAAAGTTGCCTCGGGCGAAGCCATCACCGTCAGGGATGGTGCCCGCATAGACGAGCTCCGCTCCC
>CAZPCC010000147.1:0-3050 GCA_964584905.1 uncultured Gemmatimonadaceae bacterium
GTCATTGGGGTCGAGATCGATCAGCGTCTCGTTGACGTTCTGGCGAATGACCCGGCCAACGGCCGAGCGCTGGCTGTTACAGTTGTCGAGGCTATCCGGCTCCTCGGGGATGACGATGGTGATGGTTCTCTGCGCGAACGCCGCGCCGGGCGCGATCAGCGCTATGGTCGTAAGCGCGGCTACCGACACCGCAGTAGTGCCAAGTTGGCGCAAATTGATTCGAGACATAGTGATACCTCCCTCGCAGAAGCTTACTATAGTGTGACGTCATGCCACGCACCATAGCCGCCGGTATCGGCCTCATGGAATATCCGTTCCGGTCCGCGTCCGGCTTCTGGCGCTGGGTCGATCTGTGCGAGCAGGGCGGCGTCGATTCGATCTGGCAGAGCGATCGCCTGGTGAGCCGCACCCCGGTTCTGGAATGCATGACGGCATTGGCCGCGGTCGCGGGCCGGACGCGACGGATCAAGTTCGGAGTCAATGTCATCGCGGCAGCGATGCGCGATCCGGTGCTGCTGGCCAAGCAATGCGCCACCATCGATGTCTTGTCCGAAGGTCGCATGCTGCCCGGCTTCGGCATCGGCAGTCCGCGCGGTGCCGAATGGGATGCCATGCACCTCGATCGCGCGACGCGCGGCCGCAAGGCGGACGAGGCGCTGGAGATCATTTCGAGGTTGTGGAAGGGCGAGAGCCTGACCTACGAGGGGAAGCACTTTCGCCTGACGAGCGCATCGATCTCTCCACTGCCTCACCAGCCTGAGATTCCGATGTGGATCGGCGGGTCCTCGGATGCGGCAGTCCGGCGCACCGCGAAGTACGGCACCGGCTGGCAGGCCGGATCGGAGACGCCCGAGGCCGTCGGCAAGGTGATCGCGGCCATCAAGGATGCCGCGGCAAAAGCCGGCCGCTCGATCGACGAGGACCACTACGGGGCCGCGTTTACCTATCGCTTCGGCGATTGGAACGACCCCGGTATGGCGAAAGCGATGGAGCACTACACCGCCCGCACCGGCCGCGACGCGAGCCTGCATTTCGTCTTCGGCGATGCTGGAGCGATCGTCGAGCGTATCGCCTGCTACGTCGAGAACGACGCGAGCAAGTTCATCCTGCGTCCGGCGGCGGATGGCGACGAGGATATGTACGTGCAGACCCGGCGGTTGGTGGAGGAGGTGCTGCCACGGATGGCGGAGCGCTGGCCGCGGCCGCCGAAGAGCCAGAGGTAATATCGCTGTTCGTGCGCCGCACGTCGCAATTCGGCGTGATTGAACTCATAGGAGGATGACGATGTATGCCTTAGTGGTTGCGCTCAAGGTGAAGCCGGAAATGCGCGATAAATTCCTGGCGGCTGCGCTCGAGGATTCAACCTGCTCGGTCCGCGACGAGCCGGGCTGTGTGCGTTTCGACGTGCTCGAGGACAACACCGACCCGAACAAGTTTTTCTTCTACGAGGTGTACCGCGACGAGAGTGCCGTGGAGGCCCATCGGGCGATGCCGCATTACGCGCGCTGGCGCGCCGCGGCCGCCGAAGTTCTGGCCGAACCGACCAACGCCACCCGCTGCACCACGGTATTCCCGAAGGACTACAAGTAGGTACAACGTGCCCGGGAGCTGGGCGCATACATCGGTGCCGCCGCGGGCCGCGGCGGGTGATTGAAATGCCGTCGCTACTTGCGCGCCTGCGCCTCGCGGAAGTTGATCATCTTGACCACGTCGGCCGCGTCCATGCGACCGATGGGGCCATCGCTGTAACTGGACGCCAGCACCTTGCCGTCGGCGCCGAGGACGAACTCCGACGGTTGGATGATGCTCCGGCGCTCTTCCCACCAGGCGCCCAGTTTGTCCGCGATCTCGCGCGAAACGCCGTAGCCGACGGGGAACGACACTTCAGCCGCGACCTCGCGTGCTTTTTCGACCGGGTCCACGCTCGCCGCAAAGACCCTGGCTCCCACGGCGTCCAGCTCGCCCTTGAGCTTTTCGAAGCCGACCAACTGTCGGCGGCAGTACGGTCACCAGTGTCCGCGGTAGAACAGCACCACCCGGTACTTGGCATTGATGCCCTGCGGCAGGTCGATCGATCCGCCGTCCACGAGATCGATCTTCATTTCCGGAAATATGGCACCGATACCCAGCTTGTCCGACATTTGCATCTCCTTTTCGCGCCCGCTTCGCGCAAGATACCCGCTGACCGGTTACGTCAGCCCGCGGGATTGATCTGCCGATCCGGAACGACCGAATTGCGGCCCAGATACCCGTACGGTTTGTCTGCGTCCGCCAGCGAGCACCTCCGCCGCCTCACGCTCCACCGCCGTCCCCTTGAAAAAGTCGGGATTCACCTCGCCCCAGAAGCGCACGGCGTTCGCGAACGTGAAGTCGCGGAAGTCGTCGTCGTCGAGCAACCCGTGCTCCACCAGCTCGTACGCCTCCGGCACCACCCCGGTCATGTCCGGCACGTCGAAGTGGCCGATGTCCGAGCTGAAGAACGCGTTCAGGCGCGCGCCCATCGGCAGCGCCTTCTTGTTGAAGGCCCACGCGTTGATCGGGTCGTCCGCCTCGCAGCCGAAGTAGTAGCGCTTGACGTAGAGGTCCTTGAAGTCTTCCTTGCGCGTGATCTCGCAGCGCCAGTAGTCGTCGAGGTGCTCCAGCCCGCCTGTGCCGTCGCCGTTGTCGTCCAGCCCCTCGCCCCGCCGCACCGCTTCCAGGACCTCGGGCTTCGCGTACTTCTCGGCCAGCGCGAGAATGCGGGCGCGATCGAGGCGCGCGGGATTCGTGTTCTCGAGCGCGTCGAGGTTGCGCTTCTCCCAGTGGCCGATCAAATCCGCGTAGAGCGAGCACGCCCAGCCGACCCCGCCTTCGAGGAAGCCGAAGTTGAGCTCCGGGAATCGCCGCGTGACGCCGCCGAAGAACAAGGCCTTCGCCATCGCTTCGCTCGCGGAGGCGAAGTGGCCGATGTGGTTGTAGCAGAAATTGGACGGCGAGTTGCGCAGCAGGATCGAGCGCGCGCTCTGGTGAAAGCTCGGCGCGATCCTGAGCTCGCGAAACTTCGCCCACAC
>CAZPCC010000148.1:0-9164 GCA_964584905.1 uncultured Gemmatimonadaceae bacterium
GCGAAGATTGCGGTTTTCGATGATGAACACGTCGTCGTCGTTGTCCGCGGCGTGCACCAGTACGGGACGACGCAGGGCGCGGGCGTGAGCTAACGGGGAGCGGCGCACGTAAGGCTCCGGATTGACTTCAACACGCGCGCCGAACGCCGGCTGCCTTACATAGAGCTCATGATAGGCGTCGCTGTGCAGCCGCATCCGTGTCGGCAAGTCGGCCACCGGAACGTGCGCAACGGCGGTGCGGAACAGCTCCGGCCGGCGAAGCACCGCATGCAGGGCGATAAAGCCGCCGTGGCTCCAGCCGAAGATCGCGACGCGTGAGGTATCGGCCCACGGTACCGCACGGGCGGCGTAATCGATCGCGGCAATGCAGTCCTCCACTTCCTTGCCGCCGTAATCGATGGCCTCGTAGTGTGTCCGGCCGTAACCGGTGCTTCCCCGGTATTCGGGTGCGATCACGACGTATCCGAGGGCCACGAGCTCGCGCACCTCGGTAGCGTGACTGGAACCGAAGTCGCTGTGAATACCGCCATGCACCAGGATCACCAGTGGGCGCGCGACGGTTGTGTCGCGCGGCGAGAACACGTAAGCCGGTACGGGAAAGGAATCGGCGCCGGGATAGACCGTCTTTCGGGCCAGCACCGCCTTACCAACGTGGGCGAACAGCAGCGAGTCGCTAGCCGCCTTACGCGCCACCTGCCGCTCGAAACGGTCGAGCGTCCGCACCTCGACTCGCGGCACCGCCGACCTCGATGGCTGTGCCGGCAGCGGGCCGGAAGCTGCGAGGCCGGTGGCGACAATAATCAGGCAGGCAAATCGCGTTAGGTCAGTCATCGGCGGCGGAACGAATTGTGCATCGGCCCCCGCAAATTGCCGCTGGGAATCGATCCCGGCAACCCCGCGCGATTTCTCTCCATCGGCATGCGCCTTGCCCCTATGAATGGGTACGAACGGCGGCAACAACGCCGTCCAACTACTCAAGTGGAGGTCTTATGACGGATCGCGACAAGGACATGCATGAGAAGGGAACCGAGAACCGCGTGGAAGGCGCGGGTAAGGAGCTCGAGGGCAAGGCGCGGCACGCGAAAGGCGATTTGACCGACGATAAGAGCGAGCAACTCAAGGGCAAGGCGCAGGAACTGCAGGGCAAGGCCAAGCAGCAGTTCGGCAATGCTCAGCAGGACATGGATCGCAACAGACGGGACTCGTAACCGGTCGCGTGCCCAACGAGAAAGGGAGGCAGCTGTATGGCTGCCTCCCTTTTGTCGTCCTGTGGCGTCAGGCAGGACCGGTTGCTCTCGTTTCCGGGCCTTCAGGAAGCTCACAACGGATTGGCGGGGTTATCGAACTGGTTAGGCATCCATGCTCCGGGACGGTCGCGGATCGATTGAGGCTCTTCGATCGCCGCCAGCATGCGCCGTTCCGGGTCGGTCAGAAACAGCTCCGCACCGTAGGCTTCGAGGGTGCGCTCGAATCCCGGCACGATCGCCACAGCAACCACAGATTTCGCAGATTTCGCAGATGGATCCATCGCGAAACCGATCTTCGACTGGACTACCCGCGAGGCAATCTGCGTAATCGGCGTGATCGGCGGTTTCCTTTCTGTTCGCCGTCGGCAGAATGAAATGGGGGGGTGTAATTCAACGGCAAACGGCAAGACAGCCGCCTCCCGAAGGCTTTCCGCGGCAGCCGCCGCCGCCGATGCTCGGAGCCGAGTCATTACCCATAAACCCGCGCTTCGCGCGGTCGTTCGCCAATGGGCACTGGGTGCATCTCCGGTTGTCCTGGCAATAGCCGTGGCCGAACAAATACCGATGCCTTGACAGAACATGGTTGCTAATACGTATTAGCACCCATGAGCGCAGCCCGAACCCGCAACGCCAACAGGATCACGTCATTGGATGTCGCCGCACACGCGGGGGTGTCGCAGGCGACCGTTTCCCTCGTGCTGAGCGGGAATCCGCGGGCGCGGGTGGCGGCCCGGACAAGGGAAAGGGTGATACGCGCGGCGGAGGAGCTCGGATATCGCCCCAATGTGCTCGCCCGGAGTCTTTCGGCCGGCAGATCCTATGCGCTCGGTGTCATTGTCCCCGACGTACGAAACCCGTTTTTCGCCGAAGTGGTGAGCGGCGCCCAACGCGTCGCCTCGGAGGAGGGCTACGCGGTCTTTCTATGCGAAGCGGCGGACAACGCGGCCGGGCCGCAGCTCGAAACGTTGCGCGAACGGCAGATCGACGGCGTAATGATCGACGCGCTAGGTGCGGCGTCGCTCCCGGTTGACGCGCTCGCCGGGCTCAACGTGGTGCTGATAGATGAGCCGTCGTTGCGCTGGCCCGGGGTGGCGAGCGATGCGCAAGGGGCGGGGCGACTGGCCGCGCAGCACTTGCTGTCCCTGGGCCACCGCGGCATAGGCTTTCTTGGTCCTGCCACCGACGTCCACGGATTTCGAATGCGCGAGCGCGGGTTCGTCGAGACCCTGCGTACGGCGGGAGTGGCGGTGCGATCCGAGTGGCTCCGACGCACGCCGGCGACCGTCGCCGGCGGTCGTCAGGCGATGCACGCGCTTCTGTCGTCAGGCGGGGAACGTCCGACGGCGGTGTTCGGCGCCAACGACCTGGTGACCATCGGCGCGCTCAAGGCGTGTTCGGAGCGCGGCGTACGGGTGCCATCGGACATGTCGCTGATTGGATGCGACGACATCGAGATGGCGCGTTTCGTCACGCCCGAGCTGACGACCATATCCGTTGCCGCCCGCGAGCTTGGCGCGCGGGCGGCGCGCCTGCTGCTGCGCCGGCTGGCTGGGCTCGAGGTAACCGCGCCGAGGCCGCTCGCCGTGAAACTCCAGATCCGCGGCACGACCGCGGCGGCACGGGAATGACCACCATGCGCCATGCGACGATTACCGGAACGGGGCACGCGGTGCCAGCGCGCGTGGTGACGAACGCGGAGTTGAGCGCGCGGCTTGGCGAAGACATCGATCCGTTCGTTTCCGGCACCCTTGGCATACGCGAGAGGCGGTGGTGTGCGCCCGACGAGGCAACGGTGGATCTCGCTCTCGTCGCTTCCACACGCGCTCTGCTCGCTGCCAAATGCGCGCCTGACGATCTGGATCTCATCGTCGTAGCGACGGACACGCCGGAGTACATCTCTCCGGCGACCGCGTCGGTGCTTCAGGGGCGGCTCGGTGCCGCGTCCGCCGGCGCTTTCGATGTGAACGCGGCGTGCGCGGGATTCGTCACCGCTCTCGACCTGGCGTGGAAGTACGTTCGTGCCGACGAGCGATACCGGCGCGTTCTGGTGGTGGGCGCGTACGCCATGTCCAAGTTTCTCGATCCGGGCGACAAGAAGACGTCGACCATTTTTGCCGATGGAGCGGGAGCGGTGGTGGTTGAGGCATCGGCCGGACCGGGCATGCTTGCGGCGCGGTTGCGCGCCGACGGCACGCTGGCATGCGGGATGGGCATCTTCGCCGGCGGCACGCGTGAGCCGGTTACCGAGGAGGTTCTGCGCTCCGGCCTGCACAACCACCTGCGGTTCGTTCAGAAATATCCGGCGTCGGTGAACGAGGAAGGGTGGCCGGCCATTGCTCGCGCTGTGCTGGACGATGCCGGTGCGGTGGTGGAGAACGTGAGCCTGTGGCTGTGGACGCAGGTCAACCGCTCGACGATCGAAGCCGTCATGGCTACGTTAGGCGTTCCGATGGAGCGCGCGCACACGGTCATGCACAAGTGGGGATACACCGGCTCGGCGTGTCTGCCGATGGCTCTGGACGACGCGGTGCATGAGGGCCGGGTGGCGCCTGGCGACCTGGTGGTGATGACGGGATCGGGCGCGGGGCTCGCGATGGCATGCCTTGCAATGCGGTGGCAGCCATCCACGGAGGGTGTGTGACCGCGCAAACCGTCGTCCACGCACTGCTCGCACAAGCCGGCGGCAGCGGGGCGCGCGAGGCGCTGCGCTGCTACGATGGTGCGGAATCCGCCGCACAGATCGTCACCTGGCAGGAGCTGACCGACGGTGCTCGTCGCGTGGCAGCGGCGCTGGTCGCCAACGGCGCTCAGCCAGGCGAGGCGGTCGCCGTATTGGCTGGCAACGGGGCGGTCTGGCCGACAGCCGATCTCGGGATCCTGATGGCCGGATGCGTCAGCGTTGGAATCCATCCCACGAGCTCGTCCGGGCAGATAGAGGCCGTGCTGCGCGATGCGCGGGCTCGAACGGTGGTGGTGGAGGGCTCCGACCATCTCGATGCCGTACGGCGCGTGCGGGGCGGGATTCCGTCGCTCGAGCGGATCATAGTAGCCGGGAAGCCCGGCGCCGCGCTCGGCGCCGGCGAGCGCTCCTGGTCGGAATGGCTCGCGTCAGGCTCGGCGGATGACGCCGATGTGGTCACGAATCGGATCGCCGGGCTCGATCCGAATAACGACGCGGTGCTCATCTACACCTCCGGCTCGACAGGCACGCCGCGCGGAGCACGACTGTCGCACAGGTATTTGATGGCATCGGCGCTCTCCATAGGAACGACGCTGGAGCTCCATGGGAGCGATTCTGGGCTTTCCTTTCTACCGTTCAGTCACGCCGCCGAGCGCATCTTCGGGCACTATACGCGGATCGTGCATGGGATGGCGGCGGGGGTCTGCGCCGATCCGAGGCGGGTGTGGGACGTGGCGCGTTCGTACCGGCCGACGGTGTTCGGTGCGGTGCCGCGATTCTTCGAGAAGGCCTCGGCGCAGCTTCGCGCCATTCAGCGTGAGGCAGCGGCGCAAGAGGTGGCGCGGTGGGAGACAGCACTTCGCCTTGGCACGGAACGGTCGCGGTTGCGGCGTGCCGGTGCGCCGGTCCCGGCAGCGCTCGAGTCTGAATGGCGCCGGGCAGCGGAGCCGCTGACCGATCGCGCCCGGGAGATATTCGGCGGTCGGATTCGGCTGACGACGAGTGGTGGCGCGACTTTGCCCGCCGCGGCGGCGGAGCACCTCGATGCGTTAGGTGTGACGGTGCTGGGTGCGTATGGGCTGACGGAGCATCTCTGCGGCGCGTTCAACCGGCCGGACTGCTACGACTTCCAGACGGCGGGGCCGCCAATGCCGGGTACGACGGTGCGCATAGATGCGGATGGAGAGATTCAGCTTGCTCGTGGGGTCCTCTCTTTCACCGGCTATCACGGAAACGAAGAGGCGACGACCGAGGCGTTCACCGCGGACGGCGCCTGGCTGCGGACCGGCGATCTTGGCGCGCTGACCCCGCTGGGGTGTCTGGCGGTGACCGGGCGCCGCAAGGAGTTGATCGCGCTCTCGACCGGGAAGAAAGTTGCTCCGGGGCCGGTCGAGGCACGCCTGACGAGCGACCCGCTGGTCGGCCACGCGATGCTGGCCGGCGAAGGGCGCCCATTTCTCACGGCGCTACTCTGGCCGCGCGCGGAAGCGTTGCAGGAGTGGGCGGCGAGCGAGAAACTGGGCGGCGGCAACCGATCGCTGTCCGAACACCCGGCGCTTCTGTCGCGGATACAGGCGGCGGTGGATGCTGCCAACGCCGCGCTGGCGCCGTGGGAGCGCATCGGCCGGTTCCGGCTGATGCCTGACGAACTGACGATCGAGGGTGGGGAATTGACCCCGTCGCACAAGCTGCGCCGGGCGACGCTGCACGAACGGTATCTGGAGCTCCTGCATGGTCTCTATGATTGATGGCCGCCTCCGGCGGCTGGCGCTCGGAGTGCTCTGTGCGGCGCTGCTGGCGATCGCCGCGGCGTATGCATCGGCGTTCGTGGTTACCGGCGGAGCGTCGTGGAGCGTGCCGGCGTTCATTTTCGGCACGAGTCTGACCATGGGGGCCATGATGACGCTCGGCGCGGCCAAGGATGGGCGCCTGGGCGTACTCTGGGTGCCGATCGGGCTCACCGTGGTGATCGTCGTCGGCGGTCTGCTGCTCGCGTGGGTGCTGCCTGGCGAAAACGAGCCACTGTGGTTAGGGCTGCCGCGACGCGCGGCGATCGTGCTCTATGGGGTGGGGTTGCTGCCAATGTTCGCGTTGCCCGTGTCATACGCTCTGACCTTCGACACGGTGACGCTGCGGCCGGAGGACATTGGTCGGGTGCGGGCCGCCAGGGCAGAGATGCTGCGGGATGCCGGTGACGTGACCGGCACGCCGGAAGAGGTGTCGTGACGCTCGCGCATCTTCTGCAACAAACAGAAGTCGCGCCGGCGGCGCGACCGACCATCATCGTGGTTGCCATCATCTATTTCGCGGTCGTTTCTGCGATAGGCGTATGGGCCATGCGCCGCACGAAAACGGCGAGCGATTTCTTCGTGGCGGGTCAGGGGATCGGGTTGTTCGCGCTGACTCTGGCCGCGATGTCGGCCACCGTATCGGGGTTCGCGTTCATCGGCGGGCCGGGGCTCGTTTACGCCGCGGGTCTTGGGGCGATGTTCCTCGTGCTTCCGGCGGCGGTCACGAACACGATGGGCGCGTGGGTACTGGCCAAGCGGTTGCGGCTGCTCGGCGAGATCCGTGGACTGATGACGATACCCGATGCGATCGGGGCGCGGTATCGCTCCCCGGCGGCTCAGGGACTGTCGGGTGTGTCGATCCTGATCGCGGTGATCGGCTACATGGCGACCAACGTACTGGCGTTAGGCCTGGTCGTCGATGCGATCTTCGGGACCGGACTCGGCTGGGGGATCTGGGTCGGAATGGGTGTCACGCTGGCGTACTCGGTTGCTGGAGGAATTCTGGCCGGCGTGTACACGGACGTGTTCCAGGGCTCGCTAATGGCGGTTGCGTCGGCGCTGGTGTTCTTCTTTGCGCTCGATGCCGGCGGCGGGCTGGGAACCATGTCGCGGGCGATCTCGTCGGCCGACGCGCTGTTCCTTGAGCCGTGGGGCAACATGTCGCCGCTCGCGGCACTGTCCCTGTTCTTCGTGTTCGGAATCGGCGCTCTCGCTCAGCCTCACGTGGCGCACAAGTTTTACATGCTGCGCGATCCGCGGCGCCTCAAGTGGTATCCGCTGCTGGTGACGATCGCCCTGTTGATGTCGTTGATGTTGTATTTCGGAGTCGGCATTTCGGTGCGGGCGCTGGTGGCGACGGGGGAGCTGGCGCCGCTCGCCAGGCCTGACGACGCGACGCCGACATTCCTGCTCGGGTTCACGCCGAACCTGCTCGCCGCACTTGTGTTCTCTGGAGTGGCGGCGGCGATCATGAGCACGGTCAACTCCTTCATGAGCATCGGAGCCGCGGCGATCACGCACGACATTCCGGTGGCATTCGGCCGGCGGGTGCGGAACGAGCTGCTGGTCGGCCGCATATCGACTGTGGTGATCTCGTTGCTGGCGGCGATGATCGCGCAGTTCTCCGGCAAGCTGGTGGCGTTTCTCGGAATCTTCGGTTGGGGGTTGTTCGCCTCGACGCTGGTCCCGGCCCTGGCGATCGGCCTCAACTGGCCTAACGCGACACGCGCCGGTGCAATCGCATCCATTGCCACTGGCCTCTTCCTCACGCTGGCGCTCGAGACGCTGACATTCTTCGGCGTCTACTCCTTTCCGACCGGCGTCACGATCTCCGGCGCGGCGTTGGTACTCTCGTGCCTCGTGTTCTTCGGGGTGTCGTGGCTCACCCGCGCCGACGCGGCGGCGGAGCTGGATCCGGATGTCCGCCTCGTGATGGAGGTGTGAATTGCGCTTCGATGAGCTGCGGGTAGGGGCGAGCGCGGAGATCGCGCGGCTAATCACCGACGAAGACGTCCGGAGATTCGCCGAAGCGACGGGTGACGTGAACCCGGTCCATCTCGACGACGAATACGCTCGCGGCACGATGTTCGGCGTAAGGGTGGCGCACGGAATGCACGCCGCCGGCCTGATCTCAGCGGTGTTAGGCACCGCGATGCCGGGTCCGGGGGCCGTCTATCTCGAGCAATCGCTGCGATTCCGCCGTCCGATCCGGATCGGTGACACGGTGACGGCCCGCGTGGAAGTGCTGGAGTTGATCCCGGACCGGCGTCGCGTGCGCTTCGCGACGACATGCCGGACGCAGGGCGGTGAGCTCGTGGTGGACGGAGAGGCGCTGATTCTCGTTCCCGCGGCCGCCGATGAACCGCCGGCTACCTCACCGGAACCGGCCGGGCGATGAGGCGCCCCCGGTTTCACGCGGGGTGGGAAATCCCCCACCTCCGCATCGAACCTCAATCTTCAGGAGGAGCTCCGATGTTTCGCAGTCTTCCAAGTCGTCAGGCTTTCTGGCGCACGGCGCTCCTGGCGCTGGCATTGCTCGTCCTTCCCGGGGCCTTGACCGCTCAGGCCGGAAGGATCGTCGGCACGGTGACGAATGACGCCCGCCATCCGTTGGCAGCGGCCCAGATCATCGTCGTTGGGTCCGGTCGCTACGCCACGACCGGGGACGATGGACGGTACGTCATAACCGGCGTGCCTGCCGGCACGCACGCGGTGCGGGTGATGCACCTCGGACACCGTTTCCAGCTGTTCGAGCAGGTGCAGGTCGTCGCGAACGGTGAGGCGCGCGTCGATGCGGCGCTCGTACCGATCCCTGCTTCCTTGGGCGGCGTCGTCGTTTCGGCGAGTCGTCTGGCGGAACGGGTGACCGACGCTCCGGCGACGGTGACGCAGATCGGAGCCGAAGCGATCGCGAACTCGGTCGGCAACTCGTTCAGCGGCGCGCTCAAGGAGGTGAAGGGGCTCGACTTCGTGCAGGTGGGGGTGACCACCGCCGCCGTCAACGCTCGCGGCTTCAACTCATCGTTCAACAACCGCATGCTGATGATGGAGGATGGCCGGATCGCGGTGTTGCCCGAGAACGGTCTGCCGGTGGGTCAGTTCACCGCTATTCCAAAAGTGGACCTGGCAGGGGTAGAGGTGCTGGTCGGACCGGGTGCCGCGCTGTACGGTGCGGATGCGTCGAACGGTGTGATCACCCTGACGACGAAAGATCCGATGGAATATCCGGGAACGACAATGGAGGTCACTGGCGGCAGCCGCGAGTACAAGGACATTCAGGGCAGGCACGCAGGCGTCGTGGGACGGCTCGGCTACAAGGTGGCTGCGGAGTACCAGTCGGCGCACGATTTCGAGAACTTCCTGCAATACGCATCGGGCACGACCTTGCTCGACGAGATCGGAATCGATTGGGACAGCGACGTGAAGCGTGGGACGGGCGCGCTGGTG
>CAZPCC010000149.1:0-12867 GCA_964584905.1 uncultured Gemmatimonadaceae bacterium
GGGGCAACCCGCCGTTGCCCATCTGCTCCACCAGTTCCACGAGGGTGACCGGCGCATGCAACACCAGCTCGCCGACCAGCGATGCTTCCGTAACGTTATGTGCGGGGAGCACCAGTGGCATTCGCGCCTCGCCGGCGAGTCGAGCGACGGGCAGTGCTCCGCGTACCGGCCGCACCGACCCGTCGAGTCCAAGCTCGCCCAGGTAGAGCCGGCCCTGCACGGCGTCTTCGGGCAGCTGTCCTGTAGCTACGAGGACGCCGAGCGCTATCGGAAGGTCGAACGCGGTGCCTTCCTTGCGAACGTCAGCCGGTGCCAAGTTAATCGTTATGCGTCGCGGCGGCAGTCGGAAGCCGGCGTTGACCAGCGCGGCGCCCACCCGCTCACGACTCTCCTTGACCGCGCCCGCCGCGAGCCCCACGATCGTCCACTGCGGAAGCCCCTGCGCCGCGTCGACTTCGACCGTCACTGGATAGGCTTCGATTCCCTGGACGGCGGCGGACCGGATGGCGGCGAGCATGCGCCCAGAATGGCAGCCCGTTCATTCCCGCGCGCCATCCTTGCATTGCGCGAAGCATCGGACTGCCTCGCCACCCGTCACCCCGACCCCCGACCCCCGACCCTCGAACCTCGAACCTATGCAGGAAATCGAAGAGGCGATCACGAGCGTGATCTAGTCGAACTTCGACTCGTATCGCAGCGCACCACCGCGATTCATCAACGTGTAGATGTCCCACTTCGTGTTTCCTCTCGGCCTCTCGAGCTTCTGCGCCAGCACGACGTTCTTGCCATCCGTCCGAAGCTGGATTGCGCCGAACACAGCAACACTTCGGTCAATCTTGTCGACGATCTCGTCGAACTCGCGCACGAGCTTTTTCGCCAACGCCGACCCGTCAGGCGCCAGGCGGATCTCCTCCCGCAGCTCCCTGAGCCGGGCCTTCAAGATCTCTGGGCGCTTGATCGCATTAGGGGTCGAGCGCCCGAGCTCGGTACTGAAGATCAGAGGCCGGTTCCCCCTGCCGTGCCGGCCCGTGGCGCCCAGAGCGTCTGCGCGCGGGTGCGAGTGGGATTCATTATCGCCGCTCGAAATTATCGTGGCGATGGGATTGGTTGCCTCCATGAACCGCGTCGACACATCCGCGCTTCCATGATGACAGGCCTTTGCAATATCGACCTGAAATATCCGGCGCGCGGCGGCG
This sequence comes from uncultured Gemmatimonadaceae bacterium, assembly GCA_964584905.1. Taxonomy (GTDB): domain Bacteria; phylum Gemmatimonadota; class Gemmatimonadetes; order Gemmatimonadales; family Gemmatimonadaceae; genus JALZIF01. The sequence continues at coordinate 1,197 of CAZPCC010000149.1, forward strand.
ATGAGCGAATCGTGATCGTCGCGAGTCGCGGGCCGCGGATCGAGGCCGGTGTGGTGCTCGAGAAGCCATTCCTGTGCCGGGATGTTCAGATCGCCGCCAAGCAACATGCTGACGTCGCCATAACGAAGCTTGAGAACCACCGAGTGGCCGTTCTTGGTCAGTCCGGCACCTCCGAGCCAACGGAGTCCGGATGTCCCGCCATCCTCGTCGGGGACCGGCCCGAGCACCTCGAGTTCCACACTACCGGCGCCAGGGTTCCATCCCGGAAGAAATTCGTTCGCTCTGCCAAGGCTTCGAAACTTCGCGAATGAACCGTTCGCCAATCCTCTGGATAGCATCGTTGCGTACTGCTTGTCGTACTGCGATCGGGATGGATGCTTCCAGTTCGACTCTTTCCCTAGAAAGGCGCCGAGCTCATTCTCATCCTTGCACAGCTGCGTGAGACATGACCGGCCATTGATCGTCTGCCTTTTCCCGAGTGGGTCGCTGCCCCGGTACTCGAGGATCCCGTTGTTGTACATTACCTCGAACTTTACGTTAGGCAGCGTAAAGAGGTCTGCGAAACCCAGGTAGTGATCCTCGTCGGGATGGCTGATGATTCCGGCGTCGAATACCCAGGGCTCGCTGAATCCTCCATACCGCCAGTTCAGGAAGCGGTACATGCTGTCGTCGGCGCCTGCGTCGATGACGAGGTGCTCATCCTCCGGCGTTATGACCAGACAGCCATCCCCCTGGCCCACGTCGACGAAGACCACTTCGAGAATGCGCTCCCGCTGAACGTCCTCCTCGCGCATCCAGCCCTCGCAACCTCGCGCGCGGACCTGTCGCCAGTCGTTATGCTTCCCCTTCCTCAGTCGAAGCCAGTCACCCCAGAGGAGGTGCTGAATCACGGTGCCATCAGGCTCGGCATGTACGAATGGATTGCCGAATCCGGCAAACCGTGTCGAAGCGGGAGTTGGCCGCTGAGGCATTGTGCGCTCCCCCGGTTGATGGTGCTTTACCGCTCCGGCAAGGCCAGTCCCACCGCGGCGAGCCACTCGCCATCGGGGCTCACCGCCAACCGGCTCACCCGCGCCATTCCCGGATCGCTGAACGTCGTCACCGCTACCCACTCACCACCCGGCGTCCACCGATAGAGCGTGTCCGCCTCCGCCATCAGCAAGGATCCGTCAGGCATCCATGCGTGGTCCTCCTGCCCCGGACGCGTGCGGACCAGCCTTTCGATTGAATTGGTGCCGGGATCGACGCGGGCGATCCACCATTCGTCCGGCGCGACCTTGAGCACCACGCTTACCCCGCCGCCCGGCATCGGCTGAATCGACCGGCCAATTCCCTTGGCCAGGACAGCGGACGCGCTGTCGCCTGGCGCGGCGCGCTGAAGCGTTGGCGGATCGCCGAGCACGAACATGTACAGCGTGCGCTCACCAGCCCAGGCGTGATATCCGACCGGTTTTACATGCTCGAGAATCACCGACGGAGCGCCTCCGTCCATCGGAAAGCGCCAGAGTCGCTGCGTCGAGTCACGCTCCACGCGAACGACGCTTATCGCTTCATCACCGGGAATCACCGTAGCGGAGTACTCGCTCTCGGGCGCCGTCGCCGTGACGCGCGTGGTCGTGCCTGACGCGATGTCGTACCGATAGATGTCGGCCTGAGCGTCGTCGCGCACCGACGTGTAGAGTATCGCACGACCGTCCGGCGTGAACGACGGCTGGTTGTCGTAGCCAGCTCGCGCCGTGATGTTGCGCGGCTTTCCGATTGAGATCCCCGAGCCAGTGTTCATCAGCGGCACGAGAAAGATCTCGGTGTCCGGTGCCTGTGAGTGGACACCGGAAGCGGGAATCGCCATTGCCCCTGCCACGAGCGCCGCCATTGCGAGGACCCGATGGAGACTCAAGGACATCGTACCCATTCGTTCATTGTAAATGAATTCTTGCTCGAACTTCGCACTTCGCACCCTTCGCACTTTAGTTCTGTTCTCGCAACTCGCATCTCATCTCGAGGTCGGGCTCATCCTTACGACAGCATCGCTCCCCCGCCTCCCGCATCCAGCTCGAACCGCGGAATGATAGCATCGAATGGTGTACCGTCGACGCGCACGAACGTGTACGTGCCCTCCATGTGCCCGCGGCGCGATTTGAGCACGCAGAAACTCTGGTACTGATGCACGTCGCCCGGGCCGAGCAGCGGCTGCTCGCCGACAACGCCCTCGCCCTCCACTTCGGTATCCTCGCCTATCGAATCGTGGATGAGCCACCTGCGTCGCAGGAGCTGCACCGGCTGGTCGCCCACGTTCTCGATCCTGATGTAATAGGCGAACACATACCGGCCGCCGTGCGGCTCGGAGTGCTCGGGGAGAAACAGCGGACGCACCGTGATGCGCACGCCGTTGGTGATCCGATAGAAGAAGGAGGTCGACGTCACGTCCGCAGCATACTGCCGCCGCGCCCGCCGCGCCACAAATTGCGCGCGCTACGCCGCGCGTAAATGGATGCTCACCGTCGTCCCGACGCCCTGCTCGCTGGCGATGTCGATCTCGCCTCCCCACCCCTCCAGGATCTGGCGGCTGATCGCAAGGCCGAGCCCGCTGCCGCTTGTCCGGGTGGAGAAGTGCGGCTCGAAAATGCGCGCGAGAAGATGCGTGGCGATCCCCTCGCCATCATCGCGTACGTCGACGCGCACCTGCTTCCCGTTCGCCTCGATCGCCACTTCCACGCGCGAGGCACCGGCAAGACGTGCATTCTCCAGCACGTTGATCAACACCTCGCGCAGCTCATCGGCGCGGGCGGCGGCGAGCACCGGCTGAGCGGCCCCGGCGATCCGCCATTCCGTTCCGTCCCGGCCAATCCGCTCCAGATCCACGGCATCGCGCGCTACCGCCGCCACATCGGTCGGTTCGGCCGGCTGCCGTTCAGCCGGCGCCATTCCGTACCGGCTGAATCCACGCGCGATCTCGTCCAGCCGGTCGATCTCGGACAGGATGCGCGCCACGTTGCTATCGAGAACGTCCTCGAAGTCCACCCTCGCATCGGAATACGCACGCCGGAGGTGCTGCACGCCGAGCCGGATCGGCGTCAATGGATTCTTTATCTCGTGCGCAACCTGACGAGCCATCTCGCCCCAGGCCAGCACCCGCTGCGCCCGCGCCATCTCCGTCACATCATCGAGCGTGAGCACCGCCCCGCCGCGTCCGAGCCTCGTCAGGCGGGCGTGCAGTTGCCGGCCTTCGCGCTCCACATCGAATTCTTCCTCGTCGGCCGAGCCGGTCAGAAACGCCGCTGCAGCGCCAGCGAGTGGCTCCCCTACCGCCTCGCCAACCGGCTCGCCGTCGGCCGGCTCGTGCCCCAGCAGGGTCGCTGCTCGTGGATTGGCAATGGTGACCCGTCCTTCCGCGGATACGGCGATCACCGCGCTGGCCACGTTTCGCAGCACCGCCGCGGTGCGCCGTTGCGCCGATTCCAGCTCGGCCCGGCTCTCATGGAGGTCGCGTCCCATGCGGCGAAAGGCGGAGAACACGGGCACGAATTCCGCCGGTGGGCTCGCCGGAAGCGGCGGCTCCAGCTCGCCTCCGGCAATGGCCAGTGCCGCGTCCCGCAACCGTCCGATCGGCATCGCCAGAGACCGTGCAGCAACGCCACTGAGCCAGAGCGCGGCCATCGCCCCGAGCACCGTGAAGAACGCCACCAGAACACCCAGATCTCGCCGGCGCCTGTCGAGAACATCCTCATTACCCGCCGCTGGCGTTGCGATTACCAGTTGCAGCTCGTTGCCACTGGAGTGAGCGCGATAGCCGAACAGGATGTCCCGGCTCCCGACACGCTGAATGTCGCTGGTTTCGACCTCACCGCCTGGCGAGATGCGCTGTGCGACCGCTGGCGGAAGCAGCGTCCCCGTGGGCGCGAGCTCCTCCAGCAGCGGCTCGCTGGTGGAGATCAGCACGCCATCGCGGAACACCAGCAACGGCGCATCTCCCTCGCTAGGCTCCCCGGAGCCCGGCTCGGCGCTGCGAAGTGTTTCGCGAACGAGCAGCTCGCGAGACTGCCTGTCGCCGAGTTGCAGCTGACGGTAGCTCCACGCCGCGAACGCGACCGCCGGAATGATGAAGAATCCGAACAGGGCTACCGTCAAACGGAGGCGGAAGCTGCGCGCCCACCGCTCTCGCCGCCGCCGCAACCAGCGCCGGAACGCCCCTTCCGGCCAGACGCTGAGCGACCATAACGTGAGCAGGAGCACGAGATCGAGCAGCACTACCAGAGTCCCGCGCTGGACGAGTACATCGAACGAGCGAAGATCGATCTCGATGTGCGCTCGCGCCGCCCCTGTTCCCGTCTGAATGATGCGGTCACCGTGCAGCTCATCCCCCTCCCTGCTCCACCCCCCGCCGCCGCCCGGGCGCTCGCCGGGATTCTCAACGGCGCCGAGGGTGAGCGCATACGGCGGCTCTCCGCGCTCGCGCGGCGCTATGCCGAGCAGCACGTTGTCAGGATCGTCACGGAGCAGACGCGTGCGCGGCGCGATCACCGCGGTCGTGACCAAGTTTGCCTCGAATGGAACGGCGAGGGCGTGGTATACACCGATCGCACCGGGAATCACCTGTACCTCGGGAGTTCCGCTGAGGCGCACGCGGTCTCGCAGCGCACTCAGAGCGGAATCGTCAGGTGCCAGCCTGGCGAGCGTGATCCGGGCGAGCGTGTCATCCACTTCCGACCAGGTTGCGAGTGCCATCGGATAACCGCTTCCCTCGAGATCCGACCGGGCGTATGCGCGCAGCAGCGCGCCGGAAGTGAACGGAACCGGCCCGTCGGCGAGTTCATCGCCCAGCCGCGCGAGCGATGTGCGCAGCTCGGCCCGTTCCTGATCGAGTCCGGAGACGTCGCGGTTGGCGAGCACCACACGGCCCTGTACATCTGCCCGCCATGCCAGCGTCGTCGCGCCCATCGCGGCGACGGAGGCGGCTGCCAGCACGACCCCGCGATGACGGCGCGTGAGCGCCATCGCCCCCACAGCGGCAATCCACAGCGCGGGATACCAGGGCGGCCAGCGTGCGTCGGCGTAGAGCATGACCGGCGCCAGCAACGCGGCCAACGCGGCGAGCGCCGGTGCCACGATCGGAGAAAGACCGCGTCGCGGACCGAGCAAGGCGCTCCCCGCGGATGCCGCGGCAAGCAGCATTGCCGCGGCCGCCAGGAACAACGCGACCTCCCACGACAGCCACATCGCCGTCGACAGTCCGCCGGGCGGCGTGCTGATCCCCGCAGACAGCCGGCGCAGCAGAAACGGGCCTCCGGTGACTATCGCCACCACCACAACCATCGGTGGCCATATGGAACTGGCCCGAAGCCGCGATCGCAGCACCACCAGCATCGCCAGCAGAACCAGCGCACTGGCGATCCCTAACGCGCCGATGCTCGCCGAGAACGGCCCCCCCAGCCGCGCGAAATAGACCGCCGGATCGAACAGCGGAGTGAAGCTCGACAGCAGGTTCAGTGGAACGAGCGCAAGGCAGGCCAGCGCCACTCCGATCGGTGCAAGCCGTCCCGGTATTCCATGCGCCTGTCGCCAGTGCGCCAGCAGATACATGAGCAGGCCCAGCGTCAGCAGCACTCCGCCAGCCGCACGCGCGCGCGTCAGACGGAAGAGTCGCGCGGTGGCCCCCTCGGGGACGATAACGTCGAACGCGAGCACCGTGTCGCCGGCGAACGTATACGCCTGCAGCGAACCATCGCGCGCCAGGGCGCCGGCATCGGCTATCATCACATCGGCGAGGCCCAGCCGGGTAGCCAGGCGACCGGCCAGCGTACTCGTCAGGCGATCGGCCGGGGACCGGGCATCCACCACCGACGACGCGATGGCCGCCGCCGAATCGTTCGTCGCTCGGACTTCGAGCACGATGTAGAAGCCGGTGCTGCGGGCCTGCACCGGTGGGCCAACTGGTTCGTAAGGCGTAACCACCCTTGCCGCCCACGCCCACGGTGCGCCATTGCGCAGGAGAACGATGCCCTCACCCTGCTCCGCGCTGATCGGAAGCCTCGCCAGCGCCCTGAACGCCTCGCTCCGATTGTCCGGCACGTCCAGCGCGTCCGCCGCCAACGACCTCAGGCGTGCGACCGCACTGTCCAGCGCCGCCACAACAGCGCGGTCGCCCCGCTCGGCTAGTGAAGAGCGGTGCTCGCTCCAACGGTCGGTGAGTTTCAGCAGGTCCCGTTGTGCCACCCCCGCCGTGAGCCAGAAGGCGGCCAGAATCGCCGCCGTGGCAATCGCCCATGCCCTCCCCCTCCGCGGCAACCTCCACAGCACCACGATGGCCGCAACCGTAGCAATCCCACCGAGCGCTAGATAGCGTACGCGGGGGTCCTGCAACCACGCCGCGCAGCCGATGAGCGCCAGCGCGGCCGCCACGCTCCACGCCAGTTGGGGAATTACATCACGACTGGCGGTACTGTCGCTACCTACGAGGGTCATGTCCGCTCCAAACGGCTCTACTGGTTCTACCCCTCTGCTTCTCAAGTGTATGTCCGCCCGCGATGTCGCGGACACATGCTCTCGGGATCCGCGACTTATCGTCCCGGTCGGCAGTTGCGATCAGCACGGCCCGCATCTCCCCATTGGCACGGCCACTATCATTGCTGAAGGGCTGGCCGATGCGCTGTCCGGCCGATACCAGGTGCTGCGCGCCCCGGCGTTGGAGTACGGAGTCAACATCTCTACCGAACGGACCTTCTCCGGGAACAGCACCCTTCGCAAGAAGACGTTGCACCGCGTCCTCAACGACCTCATCGCGTCGTGGGAAGCCACCGGCTTTCGCGAGTTCATCATGCTCACCGCCCACGATCACGATCCGCATCAGGAGGCAATCGAGACGGCCTTCGCACTCGAGGGGCGAATCCGGGCGGTGGACGTATTTGCGGTGGACATTTCCGACCTCCTGGAGGGTCAGTGTGAGCACATGCACGGTGGAGAAGCCGACACTTCCTTGATGCTCCATCTGGCGCCCGAACTTGTGAACATGGATCGCGCGCAGGATTATATGATGTCGCGCGAGGCTCTGCGCCGTTACCGCCGAGGTTGGCTGCGCGTCCCGCGAGGAAGCCCGGGCTCGATCGGTCGGCCGACGCTCGCCTCAGCAGAGAAGGGAGAGGCAATCTTCACCCGCATGCTTGACCGCATCGCCGAGCGAATCTTCCTCACCGCAGCGCCGGACGAATGAACCGGTGTCCCCACGGGGGGGTATAAAGTCTAATGCGCCAAATAGTTTGTCTCGCCGCGTCACTGATCGCCGCACCCCTCCTCGACGCGCAAGTTACGGTCGTGGACCAGGGGCGCTTCGTGATAACCCGCGATGGCCGCCGCATTGGTACCGAAGACTTCGTAATAAGGCGAACTCCGGGAGCCGGTGGCGACATGCTCACGGGAACGGCCACGGTAGCCTACCAGGAGCGCCGGCTCGCCCCTGCGGTCCGAACCGATACCAAGGGTGAGCCCCTGGCGTACCAGGTGGAGATCAGAGTCGGCCCCGAGGTGCAGGAGAGCCTCCGGGGCCAGATCGGCAGAGGCCGCTTCAGCGCCCGTGTGAGGACCCCGGGTGGCGAGAGCGCCAAGGAGTACATCGTCTCCGATGGCGCCATCATCCTCGATGATGAGATCTTTCATCAGTATTACTTTCTAGCCATGAGCGGACGCACCGGCAGTGTGCCGGTGGTCGTTCCGAGACGCAACGTGCAGCTCACAATGCACGTAGAGATCGGTGCGGGATCGGAGATGGTGGATATCGGCGGTGTTCGGGTAGCCGCGCGACGCCTCGAGGTTCACGATCCAGGCGGTACGACACGACACGTCTGGCTGGACTCACAAGGCCGAGTGCTCAAGGTGACGATAGATCGAGTCACTGCCACACGAGACGAGCTCCCCAGCTGAACCCCTGCTCACGACGCCTCGCACGACGCGAGGCGTTGTTCGTTCCAACCCTGAAACCGGTGCGTCCGCCCCCCCGTATGAGTGAGCGACTCCACCGAAATCGAGGATTGCAAACGATGCGTTCCAAGTTCGTACTCCGCGTCGCGGCGCTCATTGCGCTCGCTCTAGCCGTTCCGGCATTTGCTTCCGCGCAGGATGCGGGGGCGACGCTGACCCTTCAGGAAGCGCAGGCGCTGGCGCAGCGCAACAACCCGGAGCTGGCACTTACGCGAAATTCGCGGCGCACCGCCGGAGCGGCGCTTCGCAGCGCGTATGGCGATCTGTTGCCAGGGGCCGACTTCTCTTTCTCATCGCAGTTCCGGGAGGGAGGATCACAGCCGATCAACGGCGTGCAGTTCGAGACTGGCGACATCCGGCAGTCCTCGTACTGGCTCGGCCTGCAGTACCGCCTTAGCGGCTCCACGCTTCTGGGACCCAGTGTACAGCGTGCCAATCTGAACGCGGCCGAGGCTGATTTGACCGCGAACGAGGAAACGCTCAAGTTCGCGGTCGCGCAGCAGTACTTTGCGTCGCTCAAGGCGGCGGCGCAGGCTGAGCTGCAGGATACGCTGGTGATTACCGCTCAGCAGCAGCTCGAGCTGGCCCGCGCGCGTGCAACCGTTGGCGCGGGAACGCAGCTCGACGTCACGCGAGCCGAGGTGGAGGTTGGACAGGCGCAGGTGCAGGCTCTTCAGGCACACAACACGGCCGAAGTAGAGAAGCTTCGGCTGTTCTCGCTGATGGGCGTCATGCAGCCGCCGGCGGTCAGCCTTACGAGCGAATTCACCATTACTGAGCCGACGTTCTCCCTGGAGCAGCTGATGGATCAGGCGCAGGCGCGGAACCCGGCCCTCGAGGCATTGCGGGCACGAGATCACGCCGCCGACGTGGGAGTCAAACAGGCCCGCTCGCTGTACTTGCCGACCTTGTCCTTGAGCACCGGATGGGGCGGTTATACTTACGAGAGCACCAATCCGAACTTTCTCGTTCAGCAGGCGCAGGCGGGGACTCTGCAGGCGCGCTCGAGCTGCTTCACGACCGATTCGCTTCGGGCTGGGGCGGGACTTCCGGCTCGTACGTTCGACTGTTCGAGCCTCGTCTTCACCGACGCCGATCGTCAGGCATTGCTGTCGCAGAACAAGCAGTTCCCGTTCGACTTTCAGAAGCAGCCGTTCTCGCTGACGGCCAGCCTGTCGATTCCGATCTTCGATGGTTTTACCCGGGAACAGCGGGTGCAGGAAGCCGCTGCCGCACGCAGCAACGCGCAGTACCGCACGCGCGCACGCGAACTGCAGCTGCGGCAGGACGTGACAGCCGCCTATCTCACGCTTCGGACGGCGCAGCAGACGGTGACTCTGCAGGAACAGAACGCACTACGGGCGCGCGAGGAGCTGCGCCTGGCTGAGGAACGCTATCGGGTTGGTGTGAGCACGTTCCTCGATGTGACGCAGGCGCGCGCGTCGGTGGAGCGCGCCGAGAACGAGCGGATTACAGCCATTTTCGACTTCCATTCGGCGTTCGCCGCGCTCGAGAGCGCGGTCGGCCGCCCACTTCGTTGACCGGGGAACGGATATGAGCAAACGAGCCAAGTGGTCGATCGGCATCATTGCGTTAATCGCGCTGGTCGCCGTGGTCGGACTGAGCGCCGCAAAGCGGGGGAATAAGGGCGTCGAAGTTCGCACGGAGGCGGTGCAGCCGCGCGATCTCGTCGCATCGGTCACGGCCAGCGGGCAGGTACAACCCCGCTCCAAGGTCAACGTCAGCGCCGACGTCACCGGGCGCATCGTCAGGCTTTCGGTAAAGGAAGGCCAGATGGTGACGAAGGGACAGTTTCTGCTGCAAATCGATCCGGCGCAGGCACAGGCCGCCGTGCAACGCTCGGTCGCGGCTGTCAGCGCGGCCAAGGCTCAGGAGGCTCAGGCGCGGGCGAACTTTCAACAATCCCAGAACAATTTCCAGCGCACGGCGGAGATCAGAAAGACCAACGCCACGCTCATTTCCGATGAGCAGCTGGAGCAGCTGCGTACGCAAATGGAAGTGAACGAGGCGCTGGCGCAGGCCGCGATGCACCAGGTCGCTCAGGCGGAAGCAACGCTGCGCGACACGCGCTCGAGCCTTGGCAAGACCACGATAACCGCGCCGATGGCCGGCCGCATTACGAGGCTGGCGGTCGAGGAAGGGGAAACGGCGATTCAGGGGACGATGAACCCCGAGGCGGCGCTGCTGCTTACGATCAGCGACATGAGCGTGCTCGAGACCAAGGTCAGAGTGGATGAGACCGATGTGGCGCGGCTCAGCCTCGGAGATTCGGCTGTTGTGGAAATTGATGCATTTCCCGATACGACCTTCATCGGCCGCGTAGTGGAGATCTCGAACAGCGCGGTCCGCAACGCGGCGGGTCAGGCGCAGGATCAGGCGATCGATTACGAAGTAACCGTCGAGCTGTCCAACGCTCCACCCGACTCGCGTCCCGACTTCTCGGCAACCGCCAAGATCATCACGGACATGCGGGAGATGGCGTTGAGCATTCCGATCATCGCGCTCACCACACGCGAGCGGGAGCAGCCTACCAACACGGACTCGGTCCAGTCGGTGCTCGGCAACCGGTCGACTCGTCAGGTCGGCAGCCGCGACATAGAGGGTGTGTTCATCGTGACCGCAGACAACACGGTAGCGTTCCGTCCGGTGAAGATCGGCATCGCCGGCGATGAGTACTTCGAGGTGGTCGACGGACTGAAGGAAGGTGAAAAGATCGTATCCGGAAGCTTCCAGGCCATTCGTGAGCTCAAGGAAGGGGCGTTGATCCGCGAGCAGGCTGCACCGGCGACGCCTGACCAGGAGGCGAAGTGAACATCGAAGCGCGCGAGCTCGTCAGCAATACGGCCGAGCGGGAGATAGTCACGTCCGACAGAGGCGTGACGCCCTCCACGGAATGGGTCATCGTGACTCGCGGCATCCAGCGCGACTACGACATGGGCGGCGAAGTAGTTCACGCGCTGCGGGGCGTCGACCTCGCCATTCAGCGCAACGAGTACGTCGCGATCATGGGGCCTTCGGGATCCGGAAAGTCGACGTTGATGAACGTGATCGGCTGTCTCGATACGCCGACGGCGGGGGAGTACTGGCTCAATGGCGAGCTCGTGTCGACGAAGAGCGACAACGAGCTTGCCCGGGTACGGAACCGGGAGATCGGCTTCGTTTTCCAGACGTTCAACCTGTTGCCGCGCGCTTCGGCACTGCATAACGTGGAGTTGCCGCTCGTCTACGCCGGCGTCAGTGCGGCCGACAGAAAGCGCCGCGCAATCGAGGCGCTCGACAGTGTGCAACTGGCCGACCGGATGAACCATCGTCCTAACGAGCTGTCCGGTGGACAGCGGCAGCGGGTGGCGATCGCGCGGGCGCTGGTGAACCGGCCGGCGATCCTGCTGGCAGACGAGCCCACCGGCAACCTCGACTCGAAAACGTCGGAAGAAATCATGCGCGTGTTCGAGCATCTCGCCACCAGCGGGCAGACGGTGATAATGGTGACCCATGAAGCAGACATCGCCGCGCACGCTCGTCGAGTAGTCGTGCTCCGCGACGGCCGGATCGCCTCCGACCAGCGACGGGAGCATTTCACCGGCATCCATTGATGCGGAGATCGGGGTCGGGGGTCGGGGGGCGGGGGGGGGGGGGGGGGGGGGGGGCGGGGGTGGCGAACCCCGAATACCCGAGCGGG
>CAZPCC010000150.1:0-3146 GCA_964584905.1 uncultured Gemmatimonadaceae bacterium
AAATCGGCCAGTTCAGGGAAATCGGCTGGAAATTCGGCAGGTGGGTGGATGTGGGCTATTGGGAGTTGTTGATGTGAAGCCATCTGCGTGATGCATCCGCGGGAGGCGCAAAAGAATCGAAAGCAGGAGATAGAGCGTGAAGTACAAAGGCAGCTGCCATTGCGGAAAAGTGAGCTTCGAAGTCGAAGGCGAACTGAGCGGAGCCATGTCCTGCAACTGCTCGATCTGCTCGCGCAAGGGTGCGCTGATGTGGTTCGTGCCGCGTGGCCAGCTCACGGCGCTGACCTCGGAAGAGGACATCGGCTCGTATACCTTCAACAAGCACGTCATAAGGCACCGCTTCTGCCGGAACTGCGGCGTTCACCCCTATGGCGAAGGTGCCGACCGCCAGGGAAACGCCATGGCTGCGGTCAATATCCGCTGCCTCGAAGGAATCGATCCGGCGACGGTGCCGATTCAGCACTTCGACGGGCGGTCGCTTTGACGGCGCTTCCGCCCTGCGAGCCGCGATCGCGGTGACTGCAAAGAGTGATGGACCGGGTCCTTTTTGACGGGTGGGAGGGCCTGCTGCGCACCCTGATCGTCGGTGCGCTCGCCTACGTCGTGCTGATCGCCTTCCTGAGGCTGTCCGGCAATCGCACCTTGTCGAAGATGAATGCCTTCGACCTGGTCGTAACCGTCGCGCTCGGCTCGACTCTGGCCACGGTCCTGCTCAGCAAGGACGTGGCCCTTGCCGAAGGCGCTCTGGCCTTCGGGCTGCTGATCGGTCTGCAGTTCGCCGTCACGTGGACCAGCGTCAGGCTGCGCTGGCTGCGGCGGCTGGTGACGGGCGAGCCGCGCATGCTTCTTTACCGGGGCAGATTCCTGCCGGCGACCCTGCGCCGCGCCCGCGTGACCGAGGACGAGGTTCGCGCGGCCGTCAGGGCAGTGGGAATGCGTGGCCTGGACGACGCTGAAGCCGTGGTGCTGGAGACGGACGGGTCGTTCAGCGTGGTACACCGGGGCAGCGGAAACGGCGCATCGAGCCTTGCGGACGTGCACGGGCATCCACCACCGCACAGCGGCCGCGAATGACTGCTCGCTTCAGGCGCCTCGCGCTTGCGGCGTCGGTCGGGCTCGCGAGCGCACATCCGGCCCTGGGCGAATACGGAATCGAGGCCTTCGACGGCTCGTTCCGCCTGCAGAGCGGCGAGGTCGTCACCGGCGGCTATTTCGTCGAGCAAGGCCAGGGCCGCTACCTCTACCTGGACGTGCAGGGGCTCGACAGGGGCGGGCTGTTCGAGCGCGCCGGCGATACGCTGCGGTCGGTCGTGCCGCCGGGCAGCATCGAGATCGAGTTCGTTGCCGATGCCGGCGGCGTCGTGGATGCGCTCATCTGGAACGAGGCCGGCAGCGAGCCGCTTCGGGGCGAGCGCATCCACCCGCACCAGTCGCGACCTATCCGGTTCGCTTCAGCAGACGGCACCCGGCTGCGCGGCCGTCTTCTGCTGCCGAGCTGCGCCGGGCCGCGCCCGCTCGTCGTTTCCGTGCACGGATCGGGTCCCGTCGATCGCCACGGCGGGCCCTACCACACGTTTTTTCTGCAGCGCGGCGTGGCAGTCCTCGCCTACGACAAGCGGGGATTCACCACCGCGGTCGGTGCCTGGCGGGAGCCGGACCTGGCCACCCTGTCGGCGGATGCGGCCGCTGCCGCGCGCTACGCTGCCGAGCTGCCGGACGTCGATCGTGCCCGCCTGGGGTTCTTCGGCAGCAGCCAGGCCGGCTGGGTCGTCCCGCGCGCGGCCCTCGAGACGCAGGCTGCCTTCATAATCGTGCGTGCGGGCGCGGCCGTGAGCGGGCTCGAGACCGTGCTGCACGAAGTGCGGCAGGAGTTGCGCGCGGACGGCCTGGACGGGATCCCGCTGGACCATGCCTTGGCGCTGCGTCGGGAAATCTACCGGTCGGCTGTCGCGGGCCGGGACCTCGCGGCGACCGACCGCCTGGTGGCGCCCTATCTCGACGAGCCCTGGTACCGGACGGCATTCGGTGACGGACCGGTCAGCGAACTCTGGTCGGCGCGCTGGTGGCGATGGGCGCAGCGCAATCTCGCGATAGCCGCCACGCCCGACCTGGAGCGATTCGACGGGCAGGTCCTATGGTTTCTCGCCGAACGGGACGAGAACGTGCCGCTCGTGCCGACGCGCGCGGCCCTCGAGCGCGCCTTCGCGTCCGCGCCAGGCGGCGACCACGAGATCGTCGTGCTGGAAGGCGCGCTTCACTCCTTCCTGATACCCGTGCCCGACGCTCCGCCGCGCTTTTCCGGCGGGTTCTTCAGCCGCATGGCTACCTGGATGGCGGAGCGGGGTATTTCGGACGTAGACTGCTGGGACAGCGGCCTGTCCGCGCGCCTCGATACGGCGCAGATCATCGAGGACTGACCGGGCACGCCGGGCTTGGCCCTGCGGCAAACTGCCTGATAGGATTGGCCGCAGACCTCGTATTCGCGGCCCTTGCCGCGCCAGGCAGAGGAGAACACAGATGCTCCACGAATTCTTGACGGCGAACCACGACCAGCTGGTTGCGCGCTGCCGCGCCAAGGTGGCGAAACGACGGTCCCCGCGCCCGTCCGAGACGGAGCTCGAGCACGGCATACCTCTCTTCCTCGGGCAATTGATCACCACGTTACGAGCTCGTGAAGACACGTCTCCCCCGGGCATGTTATCGACCGCGACGCAGCACGGCGATGAGTTGCTGCAGCAGGGGTTCACGGTCGCCCAAGTCATCCATGACTATGGAGACCTTTGTCAGGCAATCACCGAGTTGGCCATCGAGGTGGAGGCCCCCATTTCGACGACCGACTTTCACACGCTCAATCGCTGTCTCGACGATGCCATCGCGAGCGCGATGACCGAATACTCGCGCCAGCAGGAAATCAGGCTTGATGGCGACGGCATCCAAACTGCCAATCTGCGCCTCGGCGTGCTGGCGCACGAGCTGCGTAATCTGCTCAACACGGCGACGCTCTCCTTTGAGGCGATCAAGCGTGGCAGCGTTGCGATCAATGGCAGCACCAGCGCAGTTCATGATCGCGCCCTGTGGAAGCTGCGCCATCTTATCGATCGATCGCTGACGGAAGTCCGTCTGGCAGTTGACACCAATAGAGAACG